>JAGDDC010000282.1 GCA_017958245.1 Lachnospiraceae bacterium | reverse complement strand
TCTCTTCGGATACGAGGAGTCCGTGGGCTACGCTGCCTGCCCCGAGATCCGCGACAAGGACGGTATCAGCGCGGGCATGCTGGTGGCGGAGGCTGCGGCTTACTACCGCAAGCAGGGCAAGACTCTCGTGAAGGTGCTCGACGAGCTGTTTGAGAAGTACGGGTACTTTGCAGAGGATGAGCCCAACATCATACTCGAGGGCCTGGCGGGCGCTGCGCGCATAAAGCGCATGATGGAGCACGTGCGCGGCAATCTCCCCAAGGAGGTCGCAGGCATCGGGGTGGACAAGATCATAGACTACAAGGATGGCTACGAGGACATACCGGCATCGAACGTGCTGAGGTTCTTCCTTCACGACGGGAGCTGGTTTGCGATCAGGCCTTCGGGCACGGAGCCCAAGATCAAGTTCTACTTCTATACGAAACAGGACAGCCGCGAGAAGGCTCTGAGCGTCAACGCAAAGATCAAGGAGGCCGTGCTCGGCATGGTCAACGCGGTAGAATAATCTTGCCCATTTTCTTTAATAGTGGTAGAATACCTAAAGTACGTCTGTCTGCAGGGGGGAGCCCGGCACTTGCGAAAACCGTGAGTTTTCGGGACCTGTGGGCAAAAAGTTTATCCGGAGGAAGAAATGGGACTTTTTACAAAGATTTTCGGAACCAGAAGCGAGCGTGAGATCAAGAGGATCATGCCGCTCGTAGAGAAGATAAAGTCGTACAGGGACGAGTACTCGAAGCTCACGCGCGAACAGCTCGTAGAGAAGACTCAGTCTTTCAAAAAGAGGCTTGCGGACGGCGAGACGCTCGACGACATACTTCCCGAAGCTTACGCGGCGGTATGGCGTTCGGCGCATGACGTGCTCGGACAGGACGCCTACGACGTTCAGCTGATCGGAGCGATCCTGCTTCACCAGGGCCGTATCTCCGAGATGAAGACAGGTGAAGGAAAGACGCTCGTCTCCACGTTCCCTGCTTACCTGAACGCTCTCGAGGGCGAGGGCGTGCACATAGTCACGGTCAACGACTACTTGGCAAAGCGTGATGCCGAGTGGATGGGCAAGGTTCATGAGTACCTCGGGCTCACTGTCGGATATATCTCGAACAGCATGGATTCCGACGAGCGCCGCGCTGCCTACGCCTGCGACATAACCTACGGAACGAACAACGAGTACGGTTTCGATTACCTGAGAGACAACATGGTGATCTACAAGGAGCAAATGGTCCAGCGTTCGCTCCACTTTGCGATCATCGATGAGGTCGACTCCGTCCTGATCGACGAGGCGAGAACACCGCTCATCATTTCGGGACAGAGCGGAAAGTCCACGAAGCTCTACGAGATGTGTGACATCCTTGCGGGACAGCTCAAGAAAGGTACCGCGAGAGAGCTCACGAAGATGGAGACCATCATGCGTGAGGACGACGGCGAGACCTGCGACTTCATAGTGAATGAGAAGGACAAGATCGTTACGCTGACGGAAGAAGGCGTAAAGAAGGTAGAGCAGTTCTTCCACATAGACAATTTCTCGGATGTCGAGAACCTTGAGATCCAGCACAACATCATACTTGCCCTGAGAGCGCATTACCTCATGTTCAGGGACAAGGACTATGTAGTAAAGGAAGACGTGGTCCTGATCGTCGATGACTTCACCTGAAGTATACTGCCCGGCAGAAGGTACTCGGACGGCCTCCATCAGGCCATCGAGGCAAAGGAGCACGTCAAGGTGAAGAGAGAGTCGAAGACCCTCGTCACGATCACGCTCCAGAACTACTTCAACAAATACAAGAAGAAATGCGGCATGACCGGTACCGCGATGACCGAGGACAAGGAGTTCCAGGAGATCTACGGAATGGACGTAGTCGAGGTTCCCACCAACAGGCCTATCGCGCGTATCGACAAGGATGACGCCGTATACAAGACTCACCGCGAGAAGATAAACGCCGTGGTCGAGGAGATCATAGAGGCGCACCGCATGGGACGTCCCGTGCTCGTCGGCACGATCACGATCGACGCATCGGAGGAGCTGCATGCGATCCTCGTGAAGCGCAACATACCTCACAAAGTGCTGAACGCGAAGTTCCACGAGATAGAGGCGGAGATCATCGCGGATGCGGGCCAGAAGGGCGCTGTTACGATCGCGACCAACATGGCAGGCCGTGGTACCGATATCAAGCTTGGCGAGGGCGTCGTAGAGCTCGGAGGACTGAAGATCATAGGAACCGAGCGCCATGAGGCGAGACGTATCGACAATCAGTTAAGAGGTCGTGCCGGACGTCAGGGAGACCCCGGCGAATCGCAGTTCTTTATATCCCTCGAGGACGATCTGATGAGACTCTTCGGTTCGGAGCGTATGCTCTCCGTCTTCAACGCGATGGGCATACAGGAAGGCCAGCAGATACAGCATAAGATGCTCTCGGGAGCCATAGAGAGAGCACAGAAGAGGATAGAGAACAACAACTTCGGCATCAGAAAGAACCTGCTCGAGTACGACAGGGTAAACAACGAGCAGAGAGAGATCATTTACAGCGAGAGAAGAAGAGTGCTTGACGGCGAGAACATGCGCGATTCGGTGATCAGGATGATCACCGACACCGTGGAGAACTGTGTGAACGCGGTCATCGGCTCGGAGCAGTATCCCGAGGACTGGAACATCGAGGAATTGAACGATGTCCTCGTGCCCATCATACCCGTGAAGCCCGTTGTTCTCGACAAGCAGCGTCTTGAGACGATCAAGAAGGACGAGCTGCTCCAGGAGCTCAAGGAAGAGGCTGTGAAGCTCTATGAGGAGAAGGAAGCCGAATTCCCTGTGAAAGAGCAGTTCCGCGAGGTTGAGCGTGTCATCCTCCTGCGTGTCATCGACCGCAAATGGATGGCCCACATCGACGATATGGACATGCTCCGCCAGAGTATAGGACTTCAGGCCTACGCTCAGCGCGATCCCGT
>JAGDDC010000281.1 GCA_017958245.1 Lachnospiraceae bacterium | reverse complement strand
CTTTAACTCCCTGCACAGACCGCAGTAGAAAGACCTGTATGTCTCGAAATCCTTTATCTTCAGTTCAGGCTTGTTGATGACTACATATCCGAACATATGAAAGCTCTCATGTCTTCTTGATAAACTTCACGTGACATTTGGGACAGGTGATCTGGATCTTGCCCTTGCCGGAAGGCACTCTGACCTTCTGTCCGCAGGAGGGGCAGGTAAAGATCCTGACTCCCGGTTCGCTCGTCCGCGTCTGCGCTCCCCCTCTTTTGAAGCCTCCCTTTAACTTCGATACGAACTCGAGATACTTTTCGTTCTCTCTGCGTCTTGCGCTTATGTTTCTCGAAAACGCCCTGTAATAAGCATATACAATGATCACGAGCGACACATAATATGTGGGAACGAACCCAAAGAAATAAGATATGAGCATGACAGCCAGACCAAAGAACATCAAAAACCTGGTCAGGTTGTCAACCCCATATCTTCCTTGCATAAATCTGATAATCCTGTCCCTCATGATCCCTCCGAAACCGGGTACTAAAAGGCCTTTACGCCGCAAAGAGCACGTGCGTCAAATGATCAAAAACAGCCCGATGTTTCTTAAGAGCCCCGATTTAAAATATCTGTTTTTTAAGAGAAGTCTTCTTCTCCTTATGAAGCCGTAAGAGTCCAGCCTTGCAAACTCCCTCACTATCCTTCGCTTCTCGAAGTCCATCCTGTCCCCGTATAACTCAAGCAGCGCCTCCGCCTGAGCAAAGCTCTGGCGCAGCTTCTCTCTCTGTCGTCTCACCGATGTGAGTCTTGAGAAGATATATGACACAAAGCCCGTACTCCCGACCTGGTTGTCTCCGTGCTGCCTGTAGAGAAGCGTCTGCTCATCAAATGCCCTCACCTTGCCGAAGGCAGCGGCAAGAAGAACCATCCACCAGTCGTGATATCTGGCCTGTAAGGGGATCTCATCAAGGAGCTCCACAAGCGCTGCGTTCATCATCATGGTGCAGCCCATGCATTTGTTCTCCATGAGGAGATGTGCGAGGTCGTTCTTCCTCGTCTTTAGATGAGACGTCGAGTGAAATGATTTTCTCATAAAATGCAGGTTGCTGTCAACCACCACGGCGTCAGTGTAGCAAAGGGCGGGCACGTCCCTGCCGAACTTTTTCTCCATAGACTTCATGCGCTGGAGTGTGATCTCTATCTTGTCCTTAAGCCACACATCATCCTGATCCGCGAACATGAAGTACTTCGCACGGTTGCTCGAGAAGCTTGTCCGGTCTTCAGATGCCTCATTTGTCATGGAATGGCGGTACATCTTTTTGAGGCCTTCAAGGAAGTTGACCGTAGAGCCCTTGTTCTCCGCTGCCTCATAGACAAAGATCCTCTCAGGGTATTTCCCCGCGTACTCCCTTGCTATGCTTACGGTATCGTCGGTGGACATATCGTCGAAGATCGCAAGGCTCCAGTCCGTGTACGTGGAGGACAGGATGGAGTCAAGCTGCTCCCGCAGATATGCGCTGCCGTTGTACGTGGCCATAGCGATGTTTACCGTGCTCATGATCTCTCCCAATACCCCTTGTTTAGTGTCAACGCCTTCACAGCTTCCACGGGAAGCTTGTCAAAGTTCTTGCCGAGCAGATAACCCATATACCTGAATCCGCTGTCAAAGGCAAGGTCCAATGCCGCAAACGGTTTTCCGGCAGCGAAGAAATGCTTTACTCCCGTGGTCACATATCTGATGCCCTCGCTCTCGGAGCTGACACACGAGAAAACGTCCGGAAACTGCCTGTGTGAAACAGCCAGGTCAAATGACCGCCTGAACTGATCGATGTAGCTGTAGCTGTGGGAGTGATATACGCAGGCCCCCGCGGCATAGTACACGCCGTATCCCCTGTCGAGCGCATGCTTTGCAAATATCATGTCCTCGTTGAAGATCGTCTTCTCCTCAAAGCCTCCGACTTCCTCGTAGGCCTGCCTGTCATACATCGCACAGACATCCGAGCAGAAGAAAGCCTTGATCCCCATGGACTCTATACAGGAGCTGTCCTTGTATCTGTCCTCCTCCGGGTAGTTGAAAGCCCTCGCATAACGCTCGATATCGCCGGCATCAGCGTTTGGAAGCTGTCTCGCATAGCAGACCGCAGTCTTTTCATGCTCAAGACCCTTTAGGAGTTCCTCTGTGAGATGCATATCCGCGGGAACCGCATCCTGAGTCATAAAAAGCAGCCTGTCGCCACGTGCCATACCCGCTCCCATCGCCCTTGTCGCGCCGTGATCGAAGTCCTTCTTCTCGATCGAGCGTATCACAAGATCGATGTTTCGCTTGCCTGCGGTCTTCACATCACTCAGGGCCTTAGATACGAGCTCACCGAGCTCCTTTGAGCCAAAGTCCTCCGTCCTCGTGTTTATGAGGATGATCTCCGACACCGGCTCCTTCTGGACCGCGAGCATCGCGAGGCATTTTTCAAATGAATCGTCCGGCCTGTAAACCGGGATGATCGCACTTATCATATCCAAACCTTCTCTTCAACCCCAGAATCTTATCACTCTACTCGTTGAAATAAAGTATAACATATCTGCACGGGAATATTATAAAATTTAAGTAAACAAATAGTAATAAACGCTAAACCCCGATCCGACCCGGACACCGCAAAAACGCGCCGGATAGGGCCTTTGCGACACTTGGCTTTTGTCCGACGCGCAGTTTGATCGTAGACTTAATTACTATATATCGTAATTACAAATACTGTATAATCTAAAGTCTATACTCTTCTTTTATAGAGTCAACAGGTGCATATACCGGATTATCTACATCTGTGGTCATCATTATGCCCACTGCCTCGTAGCTTGATATTGCAAGTTCCGGACCGTTCTCACCGAGCTTCAGCTCACAGTAGATCTGCCCCAGCAGTGAATCCTCTCCGAGAGCGACAGTTGCTTCATACCCTATCCAGTTTTTCGTGATGCTCTCTTTTATGCCGCCCTCAAAGACGGGAGGTGTGATCTCGAAGTACATTATGTCGTTGTAGACCTCCTGCGGCACAGAGTACAGATAGTCGTCCTCCCCGACAAAGAGAACGAGGAATACGCTCCTTTTATGTTCCGGATATCTGTCCGCGAGCGGAGCCGCCGAAGCAGCCGCCCTGTAGGTCTTGTAATACTCAGAGTTTTCAAGTTCCTCTATTGATTCGTAGAACTCCATGCGCACCAGGCCCCTGATCGCAGCTTCCGCATCCTCAAGTGAATATACCTCAAATGATCCCGCATCGACTATAGTCAGTCCTCCCGCTGTCTTTTCAGCCTCGCCCGAAGCGGCGGACTTGAAAACGAGCAGGTTCCTGCCGTCTATATTGACTCTTTGCGGCGCAAATGATGCATCGCTGCTCTCCAGATCGTAGTTTTGCTTGACCTCGAGCCTCCTGTCATCACGCTCTATGGTGACGGAACGCCTGAACGGATCATTTGCGGAGAGATACTCGTTCCTGAAGTATACCGCCATATCCTTATCCGACAGGCAGAGATGCTCAAGGCCGTCCAAAGACTCGACAGATGCGGTAAACTCCTTTGACGAAAGCGAGTTGTAGGCATCCGCGACAGCCTGAAGATCGTCAACATACCTGTATCTCTCGCCCCCGCCTTCAAAGAAGAAGTCTACACTGCCCTCATCACCGTCTGTGCCCGGGATCGCGGGTGTCACATCCGCCGTGCCGGGAGTTGTTTTATCACCGCTATCTGTCACAGCAGAGCCGGAGCCGCTTCCCTTTACGAAGAGCATGACGATCAGAGCGACTATGACAAGTCCCTCAATGATCGCGAGCGCAGTAAAAAGCGATTGCTTCTTCCTGGCTGAGATCTCGCTCTGCTTGGTGAGAACGAACTCACTCTCTATGTTGTCGAGCTTCTTTTTGATGTCCTCGCTGTCGGATCTCGCATTTCCGAGTTCGTCGTTTCTGACCTCGATCTCCTTGAGCAGAACGGACACGTAGTCCTTCGCATCCTTTAACTCGTCGGCCTTGCTTTTTTTGAGTTTCTTGTCAGCCTCGTATGCAGATCTTAAAGCATCATCTTTTTTTTCGTCAGTCTGTGCCATCACGGTTTTCTCCAGTCGACAGGTTCCCCGAGATCATCGTATGTGTATTCCTCGGGCTCATACTCAGTTTCCTTGCCGGTCTTGCTGTCCCATTCGGTCCTTGCGCTCCTTGTCATGTCTCCCGCAGCGTTGTACTCATATGTGTATGTATAGCGTTTTGTTTCTCCGCCGTATTCCTGGGTCCTGACCACTTTCGTGTTGAAGCCTTTTTCGTCATAAGTGTTCTCTGTTTTTGAGGCGATCGTACCGGTAGGATATTCTTCGTTCTCATACTCGGTAGTCTCGGTCATTTCGACTGTCTTTTTTCTGCCGTTCTTGTCGTATGTGTTCTTTACAGTACTTGTGACGTAGAATGTGATCCCGTCGATAGAGTCAGTGCTCTTGAACTTCTCTTTTGTGAGAAGACCCTTTTTGTTGTATGAATACTGTGTCACCTGATGTGTAAAACTGTCATGGACCGACTTTTTGAGGCGGTTCTTCACATACTTGTAAGTCGAGACAAAACCACCGCTCTCGTTTTCATAACCCTTGACCTTTGTGATGTTTCCCGCATTGTCATAGGTGTATTTGTAATCATAACAAAACTCCGCGCCGTCCGACTCCGACGTGATCCGAAGGACACGCCCGTTCTTGTCAAACAGAGCAGTGAACGCGATCTTGCAATCATAAGGATTGGTAAAGTTTATGCTGATCTTTTTGTTCTTTTTGTCAAAGTCGGACTTCAATACGGTCCCATTCGCATAGATATACTCGAAGCTCTTAATCTTCGCATTCTTTCTGAGCGTCCATGTCTTGAAGAATTCGCCGTACTCGCTGTACAAAGTGAGCTTCTTTACCTTTTTCTTCGCAGAGACAACGATCCTGTTGTCCTTAAAGATAGGCCCTGCGATCGTGATCTCGTTTCCCGATACGCTCTCCGTATATGCATATGCACATTGGATCTCGATGCTCTTAAACTTCGCCTTGTTGGTAAACGAGGCATTCTCAGCGTCGATCACGAGCTTTTTGCCCTTTGCTGCGTCATTTGCGGCGATAGTCACGTCTATATAGGCTAAAGTCCTGAAGATGATCGTGCTCACATCTGAGGAAGCTATCGCTTTATCAAGCGTTTCGATGTCATACACTCTCACAGTCCCTTCTGTATCGGCTTTCGCAACATATCCCCCTGACAGGGAAAAGATCATCACCGCACAAACTGCCAGTGTTACCAGTTTCTTAAACAGATCAGACATCTTCATGGTCAAATGAGCTCCTTTCGTCTCACCATCCCGCAAAATGCGGGTCAAACAGCTTTTTTACTTAAACTTCAGTTTCCAGTACCCGTCCACATAGGTCTTTGCAAACTCAAGAAACGCCTTGTGCGCCTTCGAGTTTTTCTTTACCACATAGGTCACTTTGTTGTCCTCGGTCAGCTGCGACTTGATCTCGAAGTTATCGGGCAGCTCGATCCTGGAGATATCTGTCCATGCAAATGCCCATCCGCCGATCTCTTTGATCTTCGCGGGAAGCTTGACCGACTTCAGCTTTGTTTTCTGGAAAGCGTTCTCACCGATCTTTTTAAGCCCCTTGGGAAGCT
>JAGDDC010000280.1 GCA_017958245.1 Lachnospiraceae bacterium | reverse complement strand
CGACCGCCGAAAGCAATACAGCCCCGGTGACTGCGGACGCACAGCCGGCCGCTGCGGTACCGGAAGCTGAGACAACGGGTGAGAAACCCGCTACTGAAGAGAAGAAGAAACCCAAGAAAAAGAAAAAGCCTGCGAAAAAGGTGATAGAGATAGAGGGCCTCGGCGTCCGCTTCAACATGGCGGAACAGAAGGTCGATTCCCTGAAGGAGTATTTCATCAGACTTGTTCACAGGGACCTCAAGTATAAAGAATTCTGGGCTCTTAAGGATGTGACGTTTTCGATCCGCAAGGGCGACCGTGTCGGGATACTCGGACTAAACGGTGCCGGCAAGAGTACACTCCTTAAGGTAATAGCGGGAGTTTTAAAGGCCACCGAAGGAACGGTGACCGTCAAGGAAAGCGTCGTACCGCTCCTCGAGCTCGGCGCCGGCTTCGACAAGGATTACACGGGAGCCGAGAACATCTACCTCTACGGGAGCATGCTCGGCTACAAGCGTGATTTCATCCGCGAGAAGTTTGATGAGATAGTCAAATTCTCCGAACTCGGAGATTTTATAAATGTCCCCGTTAAGAACTATTCCTCGGGAATGAGGGCGAGACTCGGATTCTCGATCGCTACGATCGTCGATCCGCAGATCCTTATCCTTGACGAGGTTCTTTCGGTAGGAGATGCGAAGTTCAAGAAGAAGAGCGCGAACAAGCTCAAGAAGATGATGAAGAGCGGAGTTACGGTTCTGCTCGTATCGCACCAGAGCGATCAGGTCAGATCGATCTGCAACAAGGCGATCATCCTCGAGCACGGCAGACTCATAGCATCCGGCAAAGCCGAAGAGATCTGCGATCAGTACGAGGAGATGATCAACAAGGACAAACAGAACTGATACGGGTCCGGTCCGTAAACTGCGGGGGTGGGAATGAAACTCAGCATTATCATACCTTACTACAGAGGCGAACAATATCTTCGCGACTGCCTTGACGGTATCAGGGACGGCGGCTGCGAGGATGTTGAAGTGATAGTCAGTGATGATGACCCCATGGAGCCGAGGGGCGTGGCTTTTGCGCGCAACGGCGGTCTCGAGCGCTGCTCGGGAGACTTCGTGATGTTCCTCGACAGCGACGACTTCTTCCTGCCGGGCGATATCGCAAGAGCCATGGAAGAAGCACTGAAGAACCCCGACGCGGTGACGGTGCTTGACCTTAAAGGAACATATTACTGCAGGGACGCCGTTATGGAGAAGAGAGTCCCGAACCCTTCGTTCGAGCTCGATATCCCCATCGCGCAGAGAGTCGTCGGACTCGTGATCCCCGCAAAGCTTATCCCGAAGAAGAGATTCCCGGAGCGTTTCAGGTATTACAGCGAGCTGACGTTTATGACCGAGCTGCTCGACAGCACCGGCTTCGTCAAGGCTCCCGGGATAACCTACTATAAAAGAATTCATAACGATCCTATTAACCTCCCCTCCCTTTCGCAGGAGGAAAGCAGTGACAGAGTGTCACAGTTCTGCACCTCTTTCACGCTGGCTGCGGAGAGAGGACACTCGAACGGCGCTGTGAAGCTCGTTGAATGCGCGGGCGCTTTCTTCGAAAAGATCCTGACGGGGGACAATTCGCCCGCCGGGCTTTACGCCTGCCCCGCATTTACGGAGGAGGACGCGGCAGGGGCCGCGAAGGCGCTGGGGTCGGTTGACATAAGCGTTATAAAAGAGATCCCCGACAAGGGAAGACGCAGGATCCTGCTCGCGCTCGCGGACGGTGACCGCGGCAAGGCCCTTAAGGCGGCGCGCAAGATCAGATTCAGGAAGAAAAAGAAGGGGCTTTTCGGTTCGAAAGACCAGTGGAGGCTCGCTTTTTACCGCAAGATCGCGCTTAGGACGCGTGTCCGTAAGGACCTCGTGTTCTTCGAGAGCTTCAACGGTGACCTCTACGGCGACAGCTGCCGCTATATCTACGAGTACTGGATCGCGCACAACACTGAGGGACGCAGGTTCGCCTGGAGTATCGGCAGGGCCGGGAGGAGTGCGATCCCCGGGAAGCACAAGAGCGTGAAGCCCGGAACCATGCGGTACATGCTCGCGCTGGCACGCGCAGGGATACTTGTGAGCAACATGCGCCAGCCATCCTGGTATGTTAAGAGAAAGGGTCAGCTCTTCTTTGAGACGTGGCACGGTACGCCTCTCAAAAAGCTCGTCTTCGATATGGATGACGTTTATACCGCAAGCCCGGGTTACAAGAAGATCTTTTACGATCAGTCACGGAAGTGGGACTGGCTCCTGTCCGGGAACGAGTACTCGACATCAGTGTTTGAGCGCGCGTTCATGTTGCCGAAGGAGCGTATCGCAGAGCTTGGATATCCCCGCAACGACCGCCTCAGAGAGGGCGTCGATGCTGAGACAAAGCGCCTGTTACGGGAGAAGCTCGGACTCCCCGCGGACAAACGCGTGGTGCTCTACGCACCGACATGGCGTGACAACAGATTTAAGGGAAGCGGCAACTACGAAATGGCCCTTCCGTTTGATAAAGAGTTTATTTCGAAGGTTCCTGATACCTTCTTCGTCCTCAGGATGCATTACTTTGTGTCGGGGACTGAGGGGCTTAAGGAAACGTTCGGTGACAATGCCGTCGACATGAGCGGTTACGATGATATCAACGACCTCTACCTCGCGAGTGACGTGCTGATCACCGATTACTCGTCGGTATTCTTTGACTACGCGATACTCGGCCGTCCCATCATCTTCTACGCTTTCGACGAAGAAGAGTACGGCGGCGAGCTGCGCGGACTTTACTTCGACATGGAGAGCTACTGCCCCGGACCTGTTGTGAGGACGCAGGACGAGCTCGCGGAGGTGCTCGGCAAGAGCGAGGACTTCTTCGCACCATATCTCGAGCGTTTTAACGCGATGGGCAGTTTCTTCGCCGGACCGGGTGACGCGCAGGCATCGAAGAGGGTAGTTGAGTTTATTGAGGAGCACGTAGTCAAGAACTGAGCGGAGATCATCTATGGTGAAAAGATTTGTGAAGGCCTTGGTTGTGGCCGTCTACAGGTGCCTGACCCACCTGATACCCGTGAAAAAGGGACTTGTCGTTTTTGACAGCTTCATGGGTAAGAGCTATTCGGGGTCGGTCCGCGCCGTTTACGAGTGGATGAGAGACAACAAGCCGGACAAGCCTTACGTCCCGGTGTGGGTCTTCACGCGGGAGGCACTCAGGAAGGGACTTCCCGGGATGCCGGATTGCCGGATCGTCATCTACGGAACGATCTCTTATTACATACTGATGTCCCGGGCAAGGGTTTGGGTCTTCGATACCCGCCACGAGGGATATCTGGTCAGGAAGAAAAGCCAGCGCTACATTCAGACATGGCACGGAACACCGCTCAAGAAGCTCGGTGCCGATATCGAGACCTTCTCGATGAAGGCGGAAACGGGGAGCGATGCGGCCGCCCGCGAGGATGCCGGCAAAGCGCTTGCAAAGTACAAGTCTAAGGTTGCCGCGGAAAGCGCCAAGTGGAACGTTCTGCTTTCGGCATCGCCCTTTACGACAGAAGTTTTCAGACGTTGCTTTTCCTATGACGGGGAGGTCCTCGAATGCGGTTACCCCCGCAACGATGTGCTCTTCGCAGGGAAGGAAAGGGCGAGTGGTCCGTGGGCAGGCGACACCCCTAAGAAGACGCTGCTCTACGCGCCCACATGGCGTGACGATGTCCACAGCGGAGAGGGCTGGTGGTACGGCTACACTCCGAGCCTTGACATAGAGGCGCTCGAAAAGGCTCTCGGCAATGAATGGAAGCTGGTGGTTAAGCTTCACTACCTGGTCAAGTGCGACAAGGACGCATTCCCCGCAAGCTGTATCGATAGCGGATTCCTGCGTGTTGCGGACAGCTCGGAGGATATAGCGGGGCTTTTTGCCGAAGCGGACGCACTCATCACCGACTACTCTTCGGTAATGTTCGACTACGCGCTGCTCGACAGACCCATGTTCTTTTACACCTACGACCTCGAGCGTTACAGGGATGAGCTGAGAGGCTGGTATTTTGATTTTGAAAAGGAAGCTCCCGGACCGCTCTCGCGCGATACGGAGAGTTTGATAAATGACATAAAGGATCTTTCGGAAGGTGGCACCGAGAGCCTCAAGTGGCAGGAGAAGAGGCGAGCCTTCAAGGAGAGATTCGCGGGCTTTGAGGACGGACACGCCTCGGAACGCACCGCACGGAAGCTTGAAACATTTTTATAAGAGGATCATTGATGAAAGAAGCATTTGTACGCGAACTGAAACGTAAGACACTTTCTCTGATGCACAACGCCCAGTACCTTGTGGGCAGGCGCCGCATGGAGACTGTTTTTGACGGTTACGACGCGAGCACCGTGGAGAATCCGCCCATGAAGGGCATGAACACGATAGCGTTCGTGATCACGAGGATGGTACGCTTCCACGGCGGACAGACCTCGATCCTGAGACTCGGAACCAGGCTCGCTAAGAAGGGCATGAAGGTTCTTTACCTCGTCTACAAGCCTCAGAGCGTTGCGGAGATGAAGCTCTGCGCGGCTTCGAACCTTCCGGATTACGAAGGAAGCTTCGCCTCGTTTGACAGTTATGTTTCGGGTATCGGGAAGAAGTACGTGATGCCCGATATCGTGGTGGCTTCCTCATGGGATACCGTATCCTATGCCAAGAAGCTCGATACCTACAGGATGTACTTTGTTCAGGACTACGAGCCCTACTTCTACAAGTTCGGCGAGGAGTTCCTCATGAGCCGCAGCACCTACTCCCAGGGACTTCACATGGTCAGCCTCGGCGCATGGAACAAGATGATGATCGAGAGGGAGACAGAACCTGTTTCACCGATCGACGTGATATCCTTCCCTTACGAGGCCAAGGAATACAAGGCGGCAGAGAGGGATTACGACAGCTACAGAGACAAGAAGACGATCACCCTTGCGGTTTATGTCAAATACTACGGCAAACGTCTTCCGAACCTTATCCCTTACATCCTGACCAACACGGCTTCCGAGCTTGCCAAGAAGGGGATCACGCTTGACGTGAGGTACTTCGGAGAAGCCGGAACCTACAGGATCCCCGGCGGACGCAATCTCGGACAGCTCACGCACGAGGAACTCGCCAAGCTTTACGGCGAGGCAGATTTCGGAATGGTGGCGTCCATGAGCAACATCTCACTCGTACCTTACGAGATGCAGGCGACGGGACTTCCGCTGATCGAGTTCAAGGAGGGAACATATCCGTTCTTCTTCCCCGAAAACACGGCACT
>JAGDDC010000023.1 GCA_017958245.1 Lachnospiraceae bacterium | reverse complement strand
TCGGTCATAGGGGCTCTCCACTACGAGACTCAGGTGGCAGAGGCAGCAGCGGAGCAGGTCGGCATGACTTCGCTCGACCCCGCGCAGATGACCGCCTCGGGCTTCGCCACCATAGCGCTCCTCATGAGCATTTGCATAATGTGGGGCATGGTCATGTCAATCTTCTTCAACAAGATGTATTCGGGGAAGATGGGCAAGTCGAAGAAGAAGAAATCGATCGGTGAGATCGCGACAAAACAGGAAAACGAGAACGGCGAGATCGCGGCTGGGACCATGAAGGCTGATACGAAAGCAGCTGAGACAGACGCAAATGAAGCAAAGACCGGAAACAAGAAGACCGGTTTCGGAGATATCGCCATGTCAGCGATGTTCATAGGCCTCGTGAGCGCTTATATAGGCTCTTACATTGGCGAGATTGTCTCGGGAAACGGCATGTTTTCCTTCACGGGCTCGTGGACGGCGCTTTTTGTTGCGGCAGTCTCGGGGCTTGTGATGGCGGGCTTCACTTATCTGATCGAGAAGAAGAACGCAAAGTGGCTCGAGAGCTTCTCCATAGCGGGGAGCATGCTGATAGGCATGGTTGCGGCGATCTTCGTTGGGTAGTACACGTCGCGGCGCTTGCGCTGTGACAGGTTCGCATTGATTATTCCGGCAGGGTAAATTGTATGAATGAAAAAGAAAAGATATATGAGAGTTATTCAAAGAAGACTCATCTGATCGGCAGGATCTGCTCCGCCGTGACAATCGTGCTGCTGGTCGGCGCGCCCTTCCTGATCGGAGGATATCTTGGCGCGATGCCCGATCTCTCGGCTGTGCTCAAGTCCTTCCTTGCGGTCGGGCTCGGGTGGTGTGTGATCAGCATAGTGGAATTTCTGGTATATACGCCGATGCTCGGCTCAGGAGGCGGGTACCTCGCTTTCATCACCGGAAACCTGATAAACATGAAGATCCCTTGCGCCATGAATGCGAGAGAGATGGCGGAAACAAAGTCGGGCACTGCCGAGAACGAAGTCATCTCGACGCTGTCGATAGCGACCTCATCGCTCGTCACGATAGTGATACTCGCAGTCGGCGTTCTGCTCATGGTGCCCCTGCGGCCGGTGCTTACAAGTGAGGCGCTTCAGCCCGCTTTCGCAAATGTCGTGCCCGCCCTTTTCGGAGCCATGGCATACAGATACTACAGGAAGAACATCAGGCTCTCGCTCGTACCGCTCGTGTTCATGAGCCTGCTGTTCATATTCGTTCCTTCACTCCTCTCTCAGACGAGCATCATGATACTCCCGAGCGGAGCGATCGCCATAGGGCTAGCATTCATCGGGTGGAGGAAGAGTGGAGCAAAGGAGGAGGCGTAGCAACGCTGCGATAGAACATGGTAGATCTTGCATATTGGTGTCTGGTTGTATTGAAAGTGGTGGCGACCTGCCTTGCGAGCGTGATCCTGCTTGTGCTGGTCCTGCTGCTGATAGCTGTCATACGGACTCTGTTCGTGCCGTCAAAGCGCTCGGAGTACGTTCCAAAGCCCGATGAGAAACGGGAGAAAAAGTACGCGGGGCTTCTTTCAGAGATGGTCAGATGCGATACGACTTCATTTGAGGGGCAGAAGGACGTAGCGAGGTTCGAGGAGTTTCACAGGGTCCTTGAGAGGCTCTTCCCTCTGGTGCACGAGAAGCTTGAAAAGACTGATATAGACGGCAACCTCCTGTTTAAATGGGAGGGGAAGAGCTCCGATAAGCCGGTGGTGCTCATGAGCCATCAGGACGTGGTCCCCGCCGAGGGCGAGTGGACTCACGGCCCTTTCTCAGGCGACATAGCGGACGGCAAGGTCTGGGGGAGAGGGTCTTCTGACACCAAATGCTCTGTGATGGCCTTCTTTCAGGCTGTTGAAGAGCTGCTTGAAGAGGGGTTTGTTCCCGAAAGCGATGTATATCTCTCTTCCTCGTGTACGGAGGAGTGGGCCGGAGACGGCTGTCCGAAGCTTGTGGAGGAGATGAAGAGAAGGGGAGTGAGACCTTACATCGTGATAGATGAGGGCGGCGGGATCATCACCGACCCCATAGGCGGTGTGAAGGGAAACTTCGCGATGGTGGGCATATTTGAGAAGGGCAAGGCGGACATAGTCTTCAAGGCAAAGAGCAACGGAGGGCATGCGAGCACTCCGAAGCCAGGCTCACCGCTTGCGCGGCTCTCAGATCTTGTGAGCGAGATCGAGCACAAGGATCCCTTCAAGAGGAAGCTCCTGCCCGAGGTCAAGGGGATGTTTAGAGCGCTCTGCCCGTACGCGCCATTTGGCTTGAAACTCGTGTTCTCAAACCTCTGGCTGTTCGGACCGGTGCTCCTTCGGCTCCTTCCGAAGATCAGCGCCCAGGCGGGTGCCATGATCAGGACGACGATAGCCTTCACCATGGCAGGCGGGTCGGATGCGCCAAACGTCATGCCCCAGGAGGCATTTGTGGGCGCAAATGTGCGATTCATACCGCACCAGGGCATGGATGAGAGCCTGAAGATACTTGACGGCATAGCAAAGAAGCATGACGCGGTGCTCGAGACGGGATATGCGATCGATTACTCCGAGGCATCGAGGCTCGACGGCGAGGAATACGCTTTCCTGCAGGCCATGATAGAAAAGACCTTCCCCGGCATCCCCGTGAGCCCCTATGTCATGACGGGCGCGACGGACGCCCGCAATTACCGCGAGATCTGCGACTGCGTATACAGGTTCGCGCCTGTTATCTACGGGCCCGAGCAAATGAAGGGCATGCACGGGTTAAATGAAAACATCGAGTACAACTGCCTGCCGGGAGCCGTGGATTTCTATAAAAACGTGATAGTAAACAACAAGACGTCACGCAGGTAAGAGCGCGGATGACAAGACACCCCGCACGTAAAGGCGCGGACGACAAGGCCTTCCGCACGTAAGAGCATGAACAACAAGGCCCACGGTATACACCGGCCTTGAGGGTGCGGGAAGGCATGACATATAGTTTGAGTGAGATTATCGAGAAGGAGACAGTATATGTGGAATGAAAAGACCGTAGGAGAGCTTGTTGAGAGACAGAAGGAGTTCTTTGCAAAGGGCAGGACGCTCGATGTGGAGTGGAGGATCAGGCAGTTAAACAGGCTCAAAAAGGCAATCCTCAGAAACAGGAAAGAGATGGAGCAGGCTCTGCATGAAGATCTTGGAAGATCTGCGCTCGAGGGGTTCTTCTGTGACGTGGGTTCTGTTGTCATGGAGATCAACGAGACGATCAAGGGCCTCAGACGCTGGGCGAAGCCTGAGCTGCATTTCAGCGGGCTGACCTGCTTCCCGAGCTTCTTTACGAGAGTCTACAAGATGCCTTACGGGACGACGCTCATCATCATCCCTTTTAACTTCCCCTTCATGCTCTCGCTCGGAGTCCTGAACGCTGCGATCGCAGGCGGCAACACCGCAGTCATCAAGACCAGCTCAAAGACAGGAAACTGCACGGAGGTCTTGAAGAAGATCATAGCGGAGATCTTCCCGGACAAGTACGTGGCGGTCGTGGACGGAGGCCATGATGTGGCGGACATTTGCCTCGCGCAGCGCTTTGACAAGATCTTCTACACGGGATCTCCGCGCGTCGGCAAGCACGTCATGAGCGAGGCCGCAAAGAACCTGACGCCCGTTGCGCTTGAGCTCGGGGGAGAGACAGGCAACTGGTGCGTGGTCAGGAAGGACGCGAACTTGAAGGACGCCGCGAGAAAGATCGCCTTCTTCAAAGCTTTAAACAGCGGTCAGATATGCATCAACATAAACCAGGTGGCTGTTGCGGAGGAAGTCGCAGACAAGTTTGTTGAGCTCCTGAAAAAAGAGTTTGCAAGGCAGCTCGGAGCCGATCCCGCAACCAACCCCGAGTATCCGAGGCTCATCACGGAGGCTGCTTTCCGCAAATGCTCCGACGAGGCTCTCGCTTACCGCGACAGGATAGTGTACGGCGGAAGGGGAGATGAGAAGACGCTCAAATACGCGCCCACGATCATCTATCCGGTGGATATAGACGAAGACATAGTAAAACACGAGCTTTTCTGCCCGCTGCTTCCCATCGTGACCTTCAAGGACGACGAGGTCGGGGCGCTGCTCGGCACCATAGCAAAGAGGGAGCACGGACTCGCGCTCTACCTCTTTACAAAGAACATGCGCTGGGCGAAGCGCGTCATGTCAACCCAGCAGTACGGCGGCGGCTGCGTCAACGAAGTCTGCGTGCACATCATGGTAAAGGGCGTTCCCTTCAACGGAACGGGACACTCAGGCATGGGCGCATATCATGGCAAATGGGGGTTCATGGAATTCACTCATCCTCAGACCGTGCTTTTTGGAAAGACGCATTTTAACCTTTCGCTCAGAGAGCATCCCTATGAGGGCGGGATCGGATCGATCAAGAGGAAACTCGTAGGCCTGTTTGAAAAATGATGTTTCGGTCTCACGCTGACTAAAGCACGGACCGGGAAAGAAGTACGACAACATGATATATGATATGACAGCTCTCGGAGAGCTGCTGATAGATTTTGCAGCGGACCCCTCGGGGAGGAGCTTTGAGTGCAATCCGGGCGGCGCGCCCGCAAACTTCCTCACC
>JAGDDC010000279.1 GCA_017958245.1 Lachnospiraceae bacterium | reverse complement strand
GGGACGTTTTCTTGAAGGCGGTTTCGGTAGGTCCACACAGGGACGACCTTGAGTTTCTGATAAACGGCGAGAGCGCGAGAAAGTTCGGCTCGCAGGGGCAGCAGAGGACCACGGCCCTGTCGCTCAAGCTCGCGGAGATAGAGCTCGTAAAGAACAAGATCGGGGACAATCCGGTGCTGCTGCTCGACGACGTTTTGTCGGAGCTCGACAGGGACAGGCAGACCATGCTCCTCGACAGCATAAGGGATACACAGACGATGATAAGCTGCACGGGCCTGGAGGAGTTCGTCGAAAACAGGCTGTCGTGCGACAGGATATATCACGTGGAGAACGGAAGCATAAGCCGCGCGGAAAAGATATGATACCGACGGAAGCGGCGGAGCGGATCGCGATCCGAACTATAGTCAGATTTAGAAATGGAGAAAGACATGAGCAAGGAATACGGCGCTGACCAGATCCAGATCCTCGAGGGACTGGAGGCAGTTAGGAAAAGACCCGGAATGTACATCGGAAGCACGTCGGCAAGGGGACTTCACCATCTCGTGTACGAGATCGTCGACAACGCGGTAGATGAGGCACTCGCGGGGTTTTGTACTGTTATAGACGTCTCGGTCAACGAGGACAATTCCGTCACGGTCACGGACAACGGCCGCGGTATACCTGTTGAGGTCAACAAGAAAAAGGGCGTTTCCTCGGTGGAAGTCGTCTTCACCATACTGCATGCCGGCGGAAAGTTCGGCGGCGGGGGATACAAGGTATCCGGCGGACTCCACGGCGTTGGAGCGTCAGTCGTGAACGCTCTCTCCAAATGGCTCGAAGTAGTCGTGGAAGTTGACAACAAGAAGTACAAGCAGAGATACGAACGCGGCAAGGTCATAACTCCCCTCGAGGAGATAGGTCCGACCGAGGGCCAGGGCACTACGGTCACCTTTATGCCCGACGATGAGATCTTTGAGGAGACGGTGTTCGATTATGATGTGCTCAAGCAGCGCCTCAGGGAAATGGCCTTCCTGACGAAGGGTCTCAAGATCGTTCTTCGCGACAAGAGACCCGGACAGGAGCAGGAGAGGGAGTTCCACTTTGAGGGCGGCATCAGGGAGTACGTTAAATACCTCAACAAGAGCAAGGCTTCGCTCTACCCGGACATCATTTACTGCGAGGGGCAGAAGGGCGATGTCTACGTCGAAGTCGCGATGCAGCACAACGACGGCTACAACGAGAGCTGCTACAGCTTTGTAAACAACATAACAACGCCCGAGGGAGGAACTCATTTCACGGGCTTTAAAAACGCGCTCACGAAGACCTTCAACGATTACGCGAGAAACATGAAGTTCCTCAAGGAGAACGAGCCGAACCTCCTCGGCGAGGACATAAGGGAAGGTCTCACCGCGATCGTCAGCATAAAGATACCCGAGCCCCAGTTCGAGGGCCAGACCAAGCAGAAGCTCGGGAACAGCGAGGCGAGGAACGCGGTGGACGGGATCGTCAGCGAGCAGCTCACGATATATCTCGAGCAGAACCCGGGCACGGCGAAAATGATCTGCGAGAAGGCTATACTCGCGCAGCGCGCGAGGGACGCTGCAAGAAAAGCAAGGGATCTCACCAGGAGAAAGACCGCGCTCGAGGGCATGAGTCTGCCCGGCAAGCTTGCGGACTGCTCTGACAAGGATCCGAAGAACTGCGAGATCTTCATAGTCGAGGGAGATTCCGCGGGCGGCTCGGCCAAGTCCGCGAGGACGAGGGCTACGCAGGCCATTCTTCCGCTCAGAGGAAAGATCCTGAACGTCGAGAAATCAAGGCTCGACAAGGTCCTTGAAAACAACGAGATCAAATCCATGATCACCGCGTTCGGCACGGGGATCTCGGACGATTTTGATATAAGCAAGCTCCGCTACCACAAGATCATCATCATGACCGATGCCGATGTCGACGGAGCCCACATAGCCACACTCATGCTCACCTTCCTGTACAGGTTCATGCCCGAGCTCATCAGGCAGGGATATGTATATCTTGCGCAGCCTCCGCTGTACAAGATCGAGAAGAACAAGAAGGTGTGGTACGCCTACAGCGACGACGAGCTGAACAGGAAGATCCTTGAGATCGGACGCGATCAGAACAACAAGATCCAGCGCTACAAGGGACTCGGAGAGATGGATCCCGACCAGCTCTGGGAGACGACCATGGATCCCGAGAGGCGAGTGCTCCTCAAGG
>JAGDDC010000278.1 GCA_017958245.1 Lachnospiraceae bacterium | reverse complement strand
GGGCGTGAAAGTCCCGGGGGCGAAGACCGTCACCTACGGCGGGCCTGCGTATTATTACCACCTGGCGACCGCAGGCGTGTGGGTTTTCGACACCAGGCAGGAGCCGTGGCTCATCAAGCGCAAGGAGACGCTCTATATCCAGACCTGGCACGGGACGCCGCTCAAGAAACTTGGGCTTGACATCGATGAGCTTCATATGGCTGCCGAGACGGGCAAGGACGAGTACGCCGAGGCGATCAGGGCAGAGTCACGCAAATGGGATATCCTTGTTTCTCCCAACAGTTTTTCTACAGCTGTCTTCAAAAGGTGCTTTGCCTATGACGGTGAGATCCTTGAATGCGGGTATCCCAGAAACGACAAGCTGGTGAGGGCAAGGAAGGGTTCCCGGAAAGTCCGCGACAAGGTGTGCGAGAGGCTCGGGATCGCGAAGGACAAGAAGATCCTTCTGTATGCGCCGACGTGGAGAGATGACGAGTATCTCGGAGGCGGGTGGTACCGGTACGGCTCGCCGCTCGGCTTTGAGGAGCTTGAGAGCAAGCTTGGGATGGATTTCGTAGTCATCTTGAAGACTCATTATCTTGTAAAGCTTGACGGCAGCGAGCTTCCGGGGAGATGCCTCGAATCGGGCTTCCTCAAGGTATGCGGCTCGGACATCGACATCACATCCCTCTACATAGCTGCCGATGCGCTGATCACGGATTACTCGTCGGTCATGTTCGATTACTCGGTGCTTGGACGACCGATGTTCTTCTTCACATATGACCTTGAAAGATACAGAGAGCATCTGCGGGGATTCTACTTCGATTTCGAGCAGGAGGCCCCGGGGCCGCTGTCCGAGAGCACCGAAAAGCTCGCGGATGATATCGTGAAGTGCTTCGATGCCGGGGACAAGGATGCTCAGCCTTGCGGGGAAGCAGATGGACCGGCAGATCCGCAGAGAGCAGACGAGTCGCAGCCTCACGGGGCGAACGAAAGGTTTGCGAGATTCTGCGAGAAGTACTGCCACCTTGAGGACGGCAAGGCGTCGGCCCGCGTGGCGGCAAGGATAGAAGAGTTTATCACGAAAGGAAGAGTTTGAAAGTACCGTTCAAACTCCGGCGGTGCCGCAGGGCAGGCGGCGACATCGCCCGACACCACGCCTGCCGCATGGTATGAGATATGCTGGAACCTACGATCCGGGAAATCAAGAGACACACGCTCGGCGCGATCCACAGCGCGGAGAGCATCGCTGAGCGCATGCAAATGGACAGGCTGATCGAAGGCTATGACCCGAGGGTGATCAAGAACAAGCCCCTGAAGGATCCGAAGACGATCGCTTTCGTGATCACAAGGCTTGTCCGCTTTCACGGCGGCCAGACCTCGATCCTGAGGCTCGGGACGGTGCTCGAGAAGCTGGGGTACGAAGTCAGTTACCTGATCTACAAGAAGCAGAGCTTAGAGGAAATGAAGCTGTGCGCCGAGTCGAACCTGAGCGGTTATCTCGGCGAATGCGACTCATTTGACAGCAGGCTGAGAGCCACAAGAAAGGGCCTGAAAACCGCGCCCGACGTGATCGTCGCGACCTCGTGGGACACCGTCTCCAAGGTCAAGCTGTTTGATAAGTCCTACAAGATGTATTTTGTTCAGGACTACGAACCCTACTTCTACAAGTTCGGCGAGCAGTTCCTGATGGCGAAGAACACGTACGAGCAGGGTCTCCACATGGTCAGTCTCGGCGGTTGGAACCGCGAGATGATCTTAAAGGACTGCAAGGTTGTCTCGCCGATAGACGTTGTGAGCTTCCCCTACGAGAAAAGCGAATATCCCGAGGTGAAGCACGATTTCGCATCCTACGCGAAGAAGAAGACGATCAGGATCGCGGTCTACGTCAAATACTACGGCAAGCGGCTTCCGAACCTGATCCCCTATATGCTCGAAAACACAAAAAAGAAGTTCGAGAGGCAGGGGATCGAGCTCAAAGTCCTGTATTTTGGCGAGCCGAAGGTGTTCAGGTCGAAGGCGGGCACCAACCTCGGGCATCTGACAAAGCCGGAGCTCGCGAAACTCTACGCGAGTGTGGATTTCGGCATGGTCGCGTCGATGAGCAACATTTCCCTCGTGCCCTACGAGATGCATGCCGCAGGACTTCCGGTGATCGAGTTTGCGGACGGCACTTACACCTACTTCTTTGGAGAGGACAGCGCACTGCTGACCAGGGTGGGTGAACGCGACATCCACAGG
>JAGDDC010000277.1 GCA_017958245.1 Lachnospiraceae bacterium | reverse complement strand
CGTTGTCTATGAAGGCAAATGGTTCACTCCCCTGCGCGAAGCTCTGTGCGCTTTCGTTGACAGCACCCAGCAGTACGTGACGGGTGAGGCGAAGCTCAAGCTCTACAAGGGCAACATCAGCAAGCAGGGACCGACGTCACCCTACTCTCTCTACAACGAGAGTATCGCAAGCTTCACCACCGGTGACCTCTACGATCACCACGACGCGGAGGGCTTCATCAATCTCTTCGGTCTCTCGCTCAAGGTACGCGCAATGATGATGGAAAACAACAAGTAAGCTTATTGATCAATCTCTCAATACATACTTTTGCCAAAACAAAGGTCCCCGCTTGCTGTTAAGCGGGGACCTTTACTGTGTCTTGCTTTGCTTTTTTTTCTTATTGTTTGCCTGTATGTTGCCTGTCTCCGGCTTATGATCCTGTCCGGAATACACTCTTAGTAATTAGGCAGGTTGCGAAGCTCGGGGCCGTTTGCGCCCATCTTCCAGACCTTGTCAAAATCAAAGCCTGCGAAGGTAGATTCCTTCAAAAGCTCCTCGTCCGTGATCCCGTGGGTTCCGGGAACCTCGAAAGCGTTGCCCATGTAGTTGAAGCCATCCGACTTCGACTTGAGCCAGTATGCATCCTTGTACTCGGGAAGCGAACCGTTCGTTAAGCTGACATCCGAGATGCTCCTGCCACGCAGACCGTAATCAGCGCTCCCGACGTTGATGACTCTCTCGACAGCTTTTCCATCATCTCCCGAGATGCCTGCCATCCAGTCGAACGTTCCGCCTTCACTGGCGTGAACCTCTCCTCTGTTGATGCAGTCCTTTACGTATCCGTGACCCCATGATTGGATACCGCCCCCGTAGTGGAAGGTGTGGCAGTTCTTGATCTCGACCGATCCTGCGAACTCGCATTCCTCAATACTGGCATATTGGCCGCTACCATCGTAACCATAGTTTTCGGCTACAAGTCCGCCCGCATAGATCTGGCAGAACCCCGCTTCCTCAGAGTCTCCGACCGTGACTGTTATATCAACATCGCTCCGGCACTGCCTGATCACTGCCTCGCTGCGTGTGTTCTCCTCAACGAGTCCGGCTACGTTGATATGGGATGTCTTAGTGATTTCCTTCCCATCATAGCCATAGTACTCCATCTTCTGATCGACAAGCACCTTGATGCTTCCCTTGACGATACAGTTCTGGATCAGTCCGTTGTTATACACGATAGGAGCGATACCGCCGTAAGTTGAGTTGTATACGACCGACTTCAGAGCCTCGGTCGTCTTGTCGTTCTTCGACAGCGCTGTGTCTATGTTCATGTCAAAGACAACGTTCTTGATCACGCCGCTGACTGAGTGGAAGATGATCGAATCCGACTTGATCGTATGGCCTTTTCCGTCGAGATATATGTCTTCGTAGGAATCGCTGCCGTACTGCCAGGTCTGTTTGGCCATACCTTTGCCGGTCAGGTCTATATCATTTGCAAGGACGTACTTCCACCTGTGAGCCGTATAAGAGGCCGCACGCATATTGAAGAGGTCTTCGGCAGTCTTGATCTTGATCGTGGAGCTTCCCTTGATCTTTACCTTCTCAAAGCTGAGATAAGCCGAATAAGCGCCGTCAACAGGTTTCTTGTACTCTACGGTGACGCTCAGGCCGTATTCGATGTCGCCCGATGAGCGTTTCGGAGTGATGACCAGCTTGTTCTTTCCCTTTCTCTTGATGGTGAGCCAGTCCTCCCACATGTTGCTGATCTTGATGTCCTTGATGTTGGAAGCCTTGACGTTCTTGATCGTGACCGTCTGAGCCTTCGCCTTGGGAGATTTGAACGTAAGCTTCGTTTTTGAGAGCTTGACCGCCTTGGCATCAGAGTTTACCGTGGTTGTGGATCTGCCTGTCCCTGCAGATGCTTTTTCAGGTGTCGCCACTATGCCAAACACCGACAGAACAAGTGCGAAAACCACTAACATCGCAAATGATTTCTTTACAAGTCTCATAACAAATACCCTCCTTAAAAAAAACCGGATGTACAATATCAAAGGATACGATCCTCCTTTGGTATTATACATCCGGATACTCTTTATAAAAATGGTCTATGTTATGATTGATAACGCAAATATTAAGATGTATGACTTAACCGATGCCCCCGCAGGTGCCGGGTGTGGAGTTGCCGCTCTTCCCCGCCTTGCCGGCCTTTCCTCTGAGGAGGTTGTAGAGCCACAGGCCCTGGTCGCTCAAGTCGTCCGTTGTAAACCCGTAGGTCTTCTGGCAGGATGACTTAAACAGGGACGAGGACTCGGCCTTATTTGCGAGGTTCCAGCACACATAGCTCACGCCGTACTTGTCCATGGTCTTGATCCACTCGTTTGCGGAATCATAGTCTATGACACCGTTGCCTGAAGCGTCGCATATGCCGAATTCGGTCACGAACACGGGCAAGCCCTTCCCGATGGCTTTCACCATGTCGTCTCTCAGGCTCTCCTTGTGAGTCGCAGCATAAAAATGCAATGTATAGCAGATGTTGTCGTACTTCTTGATCGGAGATGCCGCCGCATCGAGCACGTACTGCGACCAATTGGGAGTCCCCACCACTATCACT
>JAGDDC010000276.1 GCA_017958245.1 Lachnospiraceae bacterium | reverse complement strand
GGGCAAGATCGTAGTAACAAGGATAGAGAACGCCGTCGTCTCGGCCGTGTTTGAAGGCAACGAGATGACGCAAGTGAGCCTGAGTGAATTTAAAGACACCAACATCCTTGGAAATATATATCTGGGCAAGGTCCAGAACATCATAAAAAACATAGGTGCCGAATTTGTCGAGATACAGGGAGGCCGCGCGTGCTACCTGCCTCTTGAGAAGAACGAGTGCCCGGTCTTTGCAAACCCGAAGAACGACGGGAAGCTGCGCGTAGGAGACGAGATCATAGTCCAGGTAGTAAAGGAGGACAAGAACTCGAAGGCTCCCGTGCTCTCCGCCATGTTCTCTCTCACGGGAAAGTACGTGGTCTTGGTCCACGGCAAGAAGCAGCTCGGGATCTCGGCAAAGATCACCGACGACAAAAAAAGAAAAGCTCTAAGAGACCTCATAACGCCGCATATAGGCGAAAACTTCGGGTTCATAGTGAGGACCAACGCTCTCAATGTGTGGGATGACATGATCGAGAAATAGGTCATGAAGCTTGTTGACGACTACAGGCTCCTGCTCAGGTTCGGAGTGCACTGGAACACCTTCTCGAAGCTCTACAGCGCGATACCCCAGTATCTGTGGGATGTCAGAGACTGCTTCGACACAGATATCGATGAGATCAAGACCGACGACGAGGATATCTTCAAAGAGATGAGGGAATTCATGTCG
The DNA here is from genome assembly GCA_017958245.1 of Lachnospiraceae bacterium. The sequence continues at coordinate 1,749 of JAGDDC010000276.1, read as the reverse complement.
GAGACGAACAAGGAAGAGCTCGACAAGATAACCCTCTACACGGACGAGAGCATAAGCCTCGACAAGCTCTACGGGATCTCGAACAAGCTGAAGAAGGCGACGGAGAAGAACGTGTGGCTCGACAGCGGCGGATATATAGTCATAGAGCCCACGGAAGCGCTCGTGTCCGTTGACGTGAACACCGGAAAGGCTGTCTCGAGGAAGACCAACCCTGAGGAGACGTTCCTCAAGATCAACAAGGAAGCCGCTGTGATGATAGCAAAGCAGATAAAGCTTCGGAACTTAAGCGGCATGATACTCGTGGATTTCATAGACATGAAGTCTGAGGAGCACAAAAAAGAGCTGATCGATGTTTTCATAAATGAATTACACAAGGATAGAATACATACTACATTTGTAGACATGACAAAGCTGGGGCTCGTGGAGATCACCAGAAAGAAAGTTAAGAAGCCTCTCCATGAGCAGATCGGAATGATACGTTGAGAAAAGCTTAAAAAGGATCGAGTGTGACCGATGGATTTTAGCAACGGGATTTATTTGAACACTTCTTTGATACCGACCATCAACAGTCTGTCTGTTGTTTTCTCTCTTGCCTTTGTGATCATTTTCATCATATGGCTGGGGATCTGCGTGAGAAGGATCGTTGACGGCACGCTTGCGGGGCTTTTCTGGTTTGCAGGCGCGGCTCTCGTGCTCTGGGTGATGGTGTACACCATGAGGCTCGAGTTTTTCGATCACGAGATCCTGTCCGAGTACCTGAAGCTTTCATATCTGCCGATAGGCATTGCTTCGGGCTTTTTTCAGTTCATGTTCGCGCTCGCGATCGACAACATGGAAAGCTTCTTTTCGCGATATAAGAAGCTCGTCATATCCATGGCTGCGGGCTATGCCCTGGTGCTTATCTTTATCTATACAAACAGGCTCCACGGTCTCCTTATCGTGCCCGACGGAAGCCCGGACGGCTTTTCTTTCGGACCGGGATATGTGGGTCTCGTCATTGCAAATGCGGTACTCATAGCGGTCTCATTTGTGGTTATGTTCAGGAAAGCCTCACCCGGCGCTAAGCTTACGTGGAGCTTCACAAGCTTCCTCCTGCTCGACGGCGGGATAGTGTTTGCGCTCCTGTATGTGTTCGAAGTGCTCCCCGACATGCCTTCCGACATAACGCTCGTCCTCGGGGCCACGTTCCTCGTTTATTTTGAATGCTGTATGCGCGCGGGCATCATACCGCGAAGCAGAAAGTATCAGAAGCTCTTCACGTTCTCACCCCTAAAACTGCAGATAGTCGATACCGACGGTAGAGTCGTCATGATGTCGCAGCAGGCGATCCCCGTTCCCAAAAGAGTGTACACCTACCTGTCGCAGGGTGACGGCGAGTTCTTCGACAAGAGGACGAACACCATGTATTACATGTCGAAGATAAGCGGCGGAAGCGTGATATGGCAGGAGGACGTAAACAGCCAGGTGCTCACGAACAAAAAGATCGACATGAACATAAGGCTGCTCGAGTCTTCAAACAAGATCCTCTCGATGCAGAGGGATCTGCTCACGAAGCACGCGGGGACGCGCGCCAAGAACCTGCTCCTTGAGAGGCTCGATATGGATCTGAAGACCAAGTACGAGCTGCTGATCGACATGATCAACGAGCTTCAGTTAAAGACGGACAAGAAGCTCGAGGTGGCGAGGATCACGCTGCTCCTCGTCTACATAAAGAGGAGATGCAACCTCTTCTTCAGGGAGATCGAGACG
>JAGDDC010000275.1 GCA_017958245.1 Lachnospiraceae bacterium | reverse complement strand
TTTGGGTAGTAGATTTCTACTATTCGCTCCCGCCGGATAAATCCGGCTCATCCTTAAAAGGATGTGAAATTTAAAGAAATTTCAAGGTTGCTTCATTGTTAAGTTGTCAATGTGCAAAACAGATCGCCGTCAGTGTTGTTGTATCGTTCACCCACAGAGGCGACCAGCAAACTCGATTATAGCATCGCCAAATACCTCTGTCAACACTTTTTTCGTGGTTTTTTATAGTCGCAATTTGCTGGAAATTGTCTATATTGAATACAATTTTTTGACAATTAAGAGGTTGCCGAAATTCCGGCAACCTCTTTCTTTCAGATCCCTTTTTATCAGTCTCTCCTGGTTATGAACTTGTCGTGCACCGCGTTCATAGCCTGTGTCGTGTAGGCCTCGTCGATGAGGACGGAGATCTTGATCTCTGAGGTCGAGATCATCTTGATGTTGATGCCCGCGTCGTAGAGCGCCTCGAACATCTTTGCCGCAACGCCCGAGTTCGATGTCATGCCGGCGCCGACAACCGAAACCTTTGCGACCTTGCGGTCCACGTCGATCTTGTCGCACACAAGACTCGTGGTCCTGTGCTTCTCCATGACCGCCACAGCGTCCTCCACGTCGTCCTCGTGCACCGTGAAGCTGATATCCTTCGTGCCGTCACGGCCGATCGACTGAAGTATAACGTCGACGTTGATGTTGTGATTTGCCAAATGATTGAAGAGCTTGAAGGCAACGCCGGGCTGGTCCTGAAGCCCGATGACCGCAATTCTCGCGCAGTTTTTATCGCATGCAACTCCACTGATGAGCATTTTTTCCATTTTCGCATCCTCCTTAACTATAGTACCCTCGCTCCTGTTGAGACTTGAACGCACAACGAGCGGAACGCCGTACTTTTTGGCCATCTCGACAGATCTGTTGTGAAGCACACCGGCTCCGAGCGATGCAAGCTCGAGCATCTCGTCGTAAGTGATCTCGTCGAGCTTCCTTGCGCTCGCAACAACTCTGGGATCGCCCGTGAACACACCGTCCACGTCCGTGTAGATCTCGCAGGCATCAGCCTTCAGGACTGCCGCCAGCGCAACCGCAGTCGTATCCGAACCGCCTCTTCCGAGTGTCGTATAGTTGTCCGATTTGTCCACACCCTGGAATCCCGTGACTAGGACTACTCTCCTCTGATCGAGCTCGTTGTGGATCCTCTCCGTGTCGATCCTCTTGAGCCTTGCGTTCCCGTAGGTCGAAGTCGTGTACATGGGCACCTGAAAGGCGTTCAGGCTCACCGCCGGAACACCCATCCCCTGAAGCGCCATGGACATGAGTGCCACCGAGATCTGCTCGCCGACCACCATCAACATGTCGAGCTCGCGCTTGGGCGGGTTCGCGTTGATGTCCTTCGCCTTGGCTATCAGCTCGTCCGTCGTCTTTCCCATCGCAGAGAGCACTACGACAACATCATTTCCGCTGCGATACTCTTCCGCTATCCTCTCAGCGACGTTGTAGATCCTTGTCTTGTCACCCACGGATGTGCCGCCGAATTTTTTAACTATAAGCATATCTTACCTCCCGTTGTTTTGTCTCCAACCACATCACGGACCTGCAGGCAGGTCCAGCCCCCGCTCCCGGATCTCCCCGGGCGGAGTTCATACGAAGCTCTTCAGATCGTTGTCAAAGAACTTCTGCATCAGCGTATAGCCCTTGTCTATGTAAAGTCCCGTCTTCCGGCCGTTGCGCTCGCTGTATCGCGCCTCGCCCTCGCAGGGCTCGCCGCTGTCGTACACGAGGAACGGTATCGGATCGGGCGTGTGCGTCCTGACCTTCACAGGCGTCGGGTGGTCCGGCATGACAAGCATCCTAAACCGCTCGCCGTCGGCCGTCAGCGCATCAAACACAGGCCCGATGATCATTTCGTCGATGTTCTCGATCGATCTTATCTTGCGCTCAAAGCTCCCCTGGTGCCCCATCTCGTCGGGCGCCTCTATGTGCACATACACGAAGTCATAACCCTCGCGCAGCAGCCTGATCGCCGCCTGCGCCTTGCCGGAGTAATTCGTGTCTAGCCTTCCGTTCGCGCCGGGCACGATTTCCACATGCATCTTCGCGCCGGTCGCGATCCCTTTGAGCAGATCGACCGCCGAGATCATTGCGCCCTTCTTGCCCGTCTTCTCCTCAAATGCGCTGACCTTCGGTTTCGTTCCCGCGCCCCAGAACCACAGCGAGTTCGCCTTGTTGAGGCCCTTCTTTGCGCGCTCGATGTTCACCGGGTGGTTGTCAAGTATCTCAAAGCTGCGCTCCATCATGTCCCGAAGCTTCTTTTCCTCGGGCAGGTACTCACCTATCACGCGCCCCGGTATGTCGTGGGGCTGAGCGAGCTCAACGACTCTTCCCTTCTTCCAGATCAGACAGTGCCTGTAGCTCGTCCCGAGGTAGAATTGGAACTCCTCGTTAGTGAATTCCTTCTTCACAGCCTCCAGAAGCACCGCACAGTCCTCGGTCGAGATCTCTCCCGAGCTGTGGTCGATGATGGTCTTCTTCTCATAAGGAAGCCCGTCACCCGTCAATGTAACAAAATTCGTCCTGATCGCGATGTCATCATCTGCCATATCTACGCCGATGCTCAGCGCTTCGAGCGGCGATCTCCCCGAATAATACTCCTTCGGATCGTACCCGAGCACCGCGAGGTTCGCGGTGTCGCTGCCGGGCTTCATGCCGTCGGGGATCGTCTTTACCATCCCCTGGAGCGAAAGCGGCGCTATCCTGTCCAGATTCTTCGTGACCGCGGCCTCCACCGGCGTCCTTCCCCCGAGCTCTTCTATCGGCTCATCTGCCATCCCGTCAAGCAGGATCGTAACATATTTCATATCTCTCAAATGCGGCTCCTCACCGGCTCCGGCGGTCTCCGCATCCTCCTTTCCATCCCTCGGCCGGGCTTGCACCTCAGCTCCTGCCTGAGTCTGCGCCTGTCAGCCCTTGCAGGCCCTTCCGTCTCGGGCCCGATGCTCTCGCTCAGCCCTTGCAATCCCCCTGTCCGGGCTCAGCGGCTCACACCGCGCTGTCTATGCGGATCCTGCTGACCACGTGGAGCTTGTCGGCCTTCTCTTTGAACTCCTTCTCCGAGACGGGCCCGCTGATGAAGGCGTATTCGGAGGGTCTGAA
>JAGDDC010000274.1 GCA_017958245.1 Lachnospiraceae bacterium | reverse complement strand
GGACATGATGAACGAGCTGGTCGAGATAAAGGAATCGGTGGCTGTGGATCACACCATACTGACCGTAGATTCCATGACCGGACAGGATGCCGTGAACGTTGCGGAGACCTTCAACGAGAAGCTTGAGGTCACGGGTGTGATACTCACGAAGCTCGACGGCGACACCCGAGGCGGTGCGGCGCTCTCCATCAGATACGTGACCGGCAAGCCGATCCTCTACGTCGGCATGGGTGAGAAGCTCTCGGATCTCGAGCAGTTCTACCCCGACAGGATGGCTTCGAGGATACTCGGCATGGGCGATATACTGACGCTCATCGACAAGGCCCAGGAGGACTTCGACGAGAAGAAGGCGAGAGAGCTCGAGAAGAAGATCAAGAAGTCGGAGTTTGACTTCAACGACTATCTCGATCAGATCGGGCAAATGAAGAAGCTGGGCGGACTCTCGAGCATCATGAGCATGCTTCCGGGAATGGGGTTCGGCGGCGCGAAGTTAAAGGACACCGACCTTGAGGCCGGTGAGACCGCCATGAAAGGCATCGAATCCATCATTTTCTCCATGACCAAGGAAGAGAGAGCCAATCCCGCACTCCTCAACCCTTCGAGGAAGAACCGCATAGCGAAGGGCGCAGGCGTCGACGTCGCGGAGGTCAACAGAGTGGTCAAGCAGTTTGAGCAGACCAAGAAGATGATGAAGCAGATGACCGGCATGATGGGCGGAAAGCACGGAAAGAGAGGCTTCAAGCTTCCTTTCGGCTTCAAATAAACAGTCATAAACACGGACTATGCTGATCCTTCAGGGTTGTCAGATGCGAGTGTTTATCATAAACATTTTTTGATAAGGAGGTGAAACAGATGGCAGTAAAGATCAGACTTAAGAGAATGGGTGCAAAGAAGAATCCTTTTTATAGAATCATCGTTGCAGATGCAAGATCGCCCAGAGACGGCAGGTTCATCGAGGAGATCGGTACATACGATCCCAACCAGGAGCCCAGCGCTTTCAAGATCGACGAGGAGAGCGCAAAGAAGTGGCTTGCTAACGGTGCACAGCCCACAGATATCGTAGGTAAGCTTTTTAAGCAGGCCGGAATTGAAAAATAAGAGAGGTGAAGATGATGAAGGAATTGGTAAGAGTAATTGCGTCTTCACTTGTAGATCATCCCGACCAGGGTGTTGTCACTGAAAAAGAAACAGATACATCTATCGTTGTCGAGCTTAAGGTGGCACCTGAGGACATGGGTAAGGTTATCGGAAAACAGGGCCGTATCGCCAAGTCCATAAGGATCGTAGCCAAAGCAGCGGCGGCTAAGGATGACAAGAAGGTTGTAGTTGATATAGTGCAGGAAGACTAGTACTTTCAGGTACAACGAAACAGCGTGCCCCGGGGTTTCCGGGGCACTATGTGTTTTATGCGAAGATCCGCGTGCGGATCGGCGGGGAGAAGGCTATGGAGGAATACTTAAGAGTAGGTGTTGTATCGAACGTCCACGGCGTAAAGGGTGAAGTGAAGGTCTATCCGACCACGGACGATATAGACAGGTTTGAGTACCTGAAGAAAGTGTTCCTTAGCAAAGGCAGGGAACAAAAAGAGTACGAGGTCGAGGGTGTCAAGTTCTTCAAGGGCCAGGCGATACTTAAGATCGCCGGAGTCGACGACAGGGACTCGGCTCTGCTTTTAAAAGGCAGTGATATACTTGTCGACAGGGAAAACGCTGTGGAGCTTGAAGAGGGCGAGTACTTTATATGCGACCTTGTGGGTTCTGAGGTAGTGACCGACGAGGGCGGGAGGCTCGGCGAGCTGACGGACGTCCTGAAGACAGGCGCAAATGATGTCTACGTTGTAAAGACAGACGACGGGAAAGAGGTACTGCTCCCCGTCATAGACGAGTGCGTGCTCGATATAGACGCTGAGAACAAGAAGATCACGGTGCATGTCATGAAGGGCCTGATCTGAAGCTGATAGACAGGTGTTTTAACGGGTTTCGCAGGAATCTGCGGAAGAACGGTTTGGTCCCGCATTTGCGGGATATTTGGGAGATCATATGAGATTTGTTGTATTAACTCTGTTCAAAGACCTCATAGAGCAGTGCATGAACGCTTCGATCACGGGAAGGGCGCTTGATTCGGGCATAATCCGCCTTGATACCATAGACATAAGGGACTTTTCGGGAAACAAACACAACCGAGTGGACGATTACCCGTATGGCGGCGGCGCGGGCATGGTAATGGAGGCCGGACCCGTGTACAGAGCCTGCGAGGCGGCAAAGGAGCTCCTTGGAAACAGCACGCCCAGAGTGATCTACCTCACTCCGCAGGGGAGAGTCTTTGACCAGGCTATGGCGCAGGAGCTTGCGCAGGAAAAGGAGCTGGTCTTTCTATGCGGGCATTACGAGGGCAT
>JAGDDC010000273.1 GCA_017958245.1 Lachnospiraceae bacterium | reverse complement strand
CCGTCCTGCCGGGGACGATCTCAACGACCAGCAGTCCCTCCGAGAGCTTCAGCACGCTCTCGATCGAGTCGGTCATCCTCTTCTCGATACCTTCCTTGATCACAAGCCTGTCGACTATGACAGATATGTCGTGCTTCTTGTTCTTGTCGAGCTTGATCTCCTCGGACAGCTCGTAGAGATGCCCGTCTACCGACACGCGGACATAGCCGCTCCTCTTTGCCTGCTCGAAGACCTTGGTGTGCTCGCCCTTTCTCCCTCTGACAACGGGGGCGAGGAGCTGCAGTCTGGTCCCTGCGCCGAGCTTCATGATCTCGTCGACCATCTGGTCCACGGTCTGCCTCTTGATCTCCTTGCCACACTTCGGGCAGTGGGGTATGCCTATCCTCGCAAAAAGCAGCCTCAGATAGTCGTAAACCTCCGTGACGGTGCCGACGGTCGACCTGGGGTTTCGGTTGGTCGACTTCTGGTCTATGGATATGGCGGGCGAGAGCCCGTCTATGCGCTCAACGTTGGGCTTCTCCATCTGGCCGAGGAACATCCTCGCGTAGGAGGAGAGAGACTCCATGTACCTTCTCTGCCCCTCTGCATATATCGTGTCAAATGCGAGAGAAGACTTTCCTGACCCCGAGAGCCCCGTGAGCACGACAAAACTGTCTCTGGGTATGTCGACGTCGAGGTTTTTGAGGTTGTTCTCCCTGGCTCCCCTCACCTTTATATAGCTTTTGACCATAGAGGTCTTGCTCTGTGTATCCTTCCTCATGATCTTTCCTTTCGATAAAACTCCCTGTTACTGTTCCTGAAGCTTCTTTCGCACCTCGATCAGCTGATCCCTGAACTGTGCCGCCTGCTCGAATTCCAGTCTCGCGGCCGCGTCGTTCATTTGCTTCGTGAGCTTCCTGCCGTAATCCGTGAGCTCCTTCACGCTCATGGACTCTATGTCCTTCTCGAGCGTCGCCTTCACGGGCTCGATCTTCTTGGTCACGCTGATCAGCTCGCGGACCGCCTTCTTTATGGTCGCGGGCGTGATGTGGTGGGCCTTGTTGTACTCGTCCTGGAGCTTGCGCCTGCGCTTCGTCTCGTCGATGGCTCTCTTCATGGAGTCCGTCATGACGTCTGCGTACATCACGACGCGCCCGTTCACGTTCCTTGCGGCCCTTCCTATAGTCTGTATGAGCGAGGTCTCGGAGCGCAGAAAGCCCTCCTTGTCAGCGTCCAGTATGAGCACCAGGCTGACCTCGGGTATGTCGAGGCCCTCTCTCAGGAGGTTGATGCCAACCAGCACGTCGAAGACGTCGAGCCTCATGTCCCTGATGATCTCTGACCTCTCGAGAGTGTCTATGTCGGAGTGCAGATACCTGACCCTGATCCCGACCTCCTTGAGGTAATCCGTGAGCTCCTCCGCCATCCTCTTCGTGAGGGTGGTGATCAGAACCTTTTCCTTCCTTTCGGTCACTTTCCTTATCTCGCCTATCAGATCGTCGATCTGGCCCTTCGTCGGCCTCACGACCACCTCAGGGTCCAAAAGACCCGTGGGCCTGATGATCTGCTCCGCGCGCAAAAGCTCGTGGTCCGCCTCGTACTCTCCGGGCGTCGCGGATACGAACATGACCTTGTCGAGGTAGTTCTCAAACTCCCTGAAGTTGAGCGGTCTGTTGTCGAGCGCAGAGGGGAGCCTGAAACCGTACTCCACGAGCGTGCTCTTCCTCGACCTGTCGCCGTGATACATACCGCGCACCTGCGGGACCGTCATGTGCGACTCGTCTATGATCATCAGATAATCGTCCCCGAAATGCTCCAGCAGAGTGTGGGGAGTGCACCCGGGCGTGAGCCCCGCAAGGTGCATCGAGTAGTTTTCTATGCCTGAACAGATGCCCGTCTCCCTGAGCATCTCTATGTCGAAGTTCGTCCTCTCAAGTATGCGCTGCGCTTCGAGCAGCTTGTCCTCGCTCTTGAAATACTTCACTCTCTCGTCGAGCTCGGCCTCTATGTTCTTCAGGGCCTGTTTCATCCTCTCCTCGGGCACTATGTAGTGCGATGCGGGGAAGATGACCATGTGCATGAGTTCGCTCTTTATCTCGCCCGTCAGCACGTCCACCTGCGTGATCCTGTCGACCTCGTCTCCGAAGAACTCAACTCGGACAGCGGTGTCGTTCGACGAGATGGGGAAGATCTCGACCACATCGCCTCTCACTCTGAAGGTACCTCTGTGGAAATCCATGTCATTTCGCAGGTACTGAAGCTCCACAAGGCGCCTCAAGACAGCGTCGCGCTCGTAGGTCATGCCCGGGCGCAGTGACAGCGTCATCGACTTGTAGTCTATGGGGCTTGCGAGCCCGTATATACAGGAGACGCTCGATACTATGATCACGTCCTTCCTCTCTGAGAGGGCGGCGGTCGCGGAATGGCGCAGTCTGTCGATCTCGTCGTTTATGGCGGAGTCCTTCTCTATGAAGGTGTCCGACGAGGGCACGTATGCCTCGGGCTGATAGTAGTCATAGTACGAGACAAAGTACTCGACGGCGTTCTCCGGGAAGAACTCCTTGAACTCGCCGTAGAGCTGTGCTGCGAGTGTCTTGTTGTGCGCCAGCACGAGGGTCGGCTTGTTGAGGGCGGCGATGACGTTCGCCATGGTGAAGGTCTTGCCCGAGCCCGTGACTCCGAGCAGAGTCTCAAACTGGTTCCCCTCCTTAAAACCGTCCACCAGTTCCTTTATAGCCTCGGGCTGGTCGCCCGTCGGCGCAAATTCAGAGTGTAAGATAAACTTATCCATCTTTGCGGCTGACCTGTTCCTTTCAATCCAATCGAACATATATTCGCCATGTCAGTATAACACTTCCGTCCGGATTTGTATAGTCCATATAAAAAGAATCTGACCACACAAAAAAGACAGAGCGGGACCGGTCCCGCTCCATCATTTCTTCGCTTATTCGGAGGCTTTCTCCTTCTCGGCCTGCTCCTGCAGCGCCTTCAGTTCGGCTTCCTTTTTCTCCTGCTCCTGTCTGAGCGTGTTCATGCAGCTCTTGATCACCGTGATCTCGTCTCTCGTGAGTATCTTGTCGGGATCCATCATGGTGATCAGCTCGCCCTTGTGCCTCACGATCCCCGAGACATAGCCCGTGTTGTCGTTCCTCACTATGACGGGCACGCTGTTTAGCTCGCTCGTGTCGATCATCGCGTTCTCTCTCACCGCGTCGGTGACCACGCCTATCATCCCGTCGGCAGTCTCAACGAAGAGATACTGCACAGGCTTTCCCTCGGGCACAGGCAGGCCGAACTTCTTGTGAAGGCTGCATATAGGGTGAAACTCACCTCGCAGCTCCCCGATGCCGAGTATGGTGCTCGGCGCCCCCGGAAGAGGCTCCGTCCTCACGGCTCCCTCAATGGTCTTGACCTTCAGACTGTTGATGCTGTAGCACTGATCTCCCACCTGAAAGATCACATGGTTCTCATACATGTAAACACCCCCTCAGGTTTTACCTGTTGTTGATCCACTTCAGATATGCGTTTATGAACGGATCGATGTTGCCGTCAAGCACGCCGTGCGCGTTCGCGACCTCGGCCTCCGTGCGCACGTCCTTCACCATGGTGTAAGGCTGGCGCACGTACGACCTGATCTGGATTCCGAAGTTGATCCCCT
>JAGDDC010000272.1 GCA_017958245.1 Lachnospiraceae bacterium | reverse complement strand
CGACAAGTCGCGCAGCTGTCATTTTCCGTTCTTTATCTCATAGGCAAACATCCATTGCTGCAAAATGCCCTTTATGTCGTCAAAACCTTTAAACCTCTCACGGACGAGCTCCGCGTAGTCGCTGTCCCTTAGCCTGTCCTTTGCAAGACCGCCGTCGTAGAACTCTCTAAAGAGTATATCCTTTACATGTGTGTCCACAGGGAAGGCCTCCACTTTGTGCAAGGCGAAGAGGCAGATGCAGTTTGCGACCTTTTCTCCCACGCCCCTGAAGCTCTTTAGAAACTCCTTTGACTGTTCGTATGACATCTCCGCAAATGATCCCTCGGAGACTCCTTCCTCGAGATACCTCACTGCCGACTCATAGATGTAGGGCTGTCTGTAACCGAGTGACAGTCCGTCAAGGCCTTCAAGTCCTGCGCAGGCAATCGCCTTTGGCGTCGGGAACGCATAATATCCGCCGTCCTCATCGATCCTTTGCCCAAGTCTCTCACAAAGCGCTTCAACGCAGCGTCTGATGGAAGGGATCTGCTTTTGCTGCGAGATGATGAAGGTGATGAGCATCTCGAAGAGATCCTGCTTCAAGACTCTGATCCCGCTGCATTCGAGTGCGGCCCTGAGCAGAAAGCCGTTCTCACGGCATGCTTTTCTCACTCTTTCTATCATCCCCGCGTAGTCCCTGTCTATGTCAAAGTAGTTCCTCCAGAAGGCCTCATACTCAGCCTTCTCGCAAAAAAGCAGGACTTTGCTGCCGTCATTTACAGCCTTCAGATGTCTCGAACCGGCATATATGTCAAACCTGTTCTCTTCCCTCTCGTACATCCTAAAGACCTGACCGCTCTCCATGATCGCCCTCAGGTCAAAACAAGGTATATCAAGTTCTATCATATCCTTACCCCGCGAGATACTGCGAAAGTGTGATGATGAGCGGCATGGTGACTATCGAGAGTATCGTTGACAGTGAGACCGCTCCTGCCGAAAGCTCCGTGTCCTGACCGTACCGTCCAGCAAGCATCGTGGTTATGACCGCGGTCGGAGCTGCGAACGCTATGGTCCCCGCAACCATGATCGGTCCGGCGAGGCTTCCAAGCTCCGTCCCAAGCGAGGCAAGAAGAGGGCTGACAACGAATCTCATCCCGAGAACAACGAGAAGAGGACTCACGACAAGCCTGACTGCAAGACTCACGTAGAGGGAGGCCGTCTTAAACATCCTCCCAAGGTCGGCGCGCGCCAGATAATACCCTATGATCAGCATGGGCAGCGTCGTGTTCATGCTGCCGATCAGAGATATGGGTTTTGCGATGACTGTGGGTAGTTCTGTTGATGTGAAGAAAAAGACCAGACCCACGGCGACAGCTATGAGTGGCGGACAGGTGACAAGCTTCCTTGCCGAAACCTGCTTCCTGTCACCGCTGAGCATATATATGCCGCTTGTCCAGATAAACATATGTGAGACCGCGACGTATGTCGCGCCGAAGAAGACACCGATGCTCCCGAGCACCGCTTCCTCCAGGGGAAGGGCCATGTATCCGCAGTTTGAGAACATGGTCGCAAACCTGAGCACCCTGCGCTTTGCGGGATCCTTCGACCTGATGGTCAAGACGGAGAGCCCGAGACATATCAGATTGAACACGAAAGCCGCTCCAAATGAGATCAGCAGGCCTCCGAGCAGACCGGAGTCGAAGTCCCTTTGAAAGGACGTGATGATGTTGCATGGCGTGACAAAGGTCAGGACGAAACTAGTGAGTCCCGATATGAATTGCTCTTTGAACAAATGCGCTCTTGTGCAGAAAACGCCGAGCGCGATCAGGACAAAGAGCACTATGACCTGACTTGCCACAGTCCACAGGCTCTCCGGCATGGTGCCTCCTTTGAATAATAGGTTTGGTACGATCCAAGCCAGCAGGGCTATGCCCTGCTGGCCTACCTCACCCCTTCGGGGTTCGCGTGAATGCGAGCAACAGGACTCGAACCTGCACGGTCTCCCAATGGTACCTAAAACCATCGCGTCTGCCAATTCCGCCATGCTCGCGCGTGCCTTGCCGACTAAGCTATTATACACTATCCGTTGGCAATTGCAAAGTTAACAGATTGCAAAGCAGCTATCGCTGTTTTATATAGTATTCTTCGATCCGCGGTCTTGCAGCTATGTAAAACTTCATGAGCTCGATATCAAAATGCTTGCCCATGCTCTCTCTGATGATCGTATCCGCTCTGTCAAACGACATGGCGTCCTTGTACACTCTGGTACTGACCAGAGCATCATATACGTCTGCCACTGCCATGATCCTGGCCTCGATCGGTATCTCCTCGTCCTTTCTACCCTCCGGATATCCCGATCCGTCCATTCTCTCGTGGTGGAAGTGAGCCACGTTCTCCGCAAGATTTCTGAAATACTCATCATCTATATCGGCGAGTATCGCATGAAGGACTCTCGCGCCTTCTTCCGAGTGCTTCTTCATCTTTGCGTACTCTTCATCTGTGAACTTTCCGGGCTTTCTGAGCACGGCGTCATCTACTGCGATCTTGCCTATGTCATGGAGAGGCGCAGCCTTGATGATACATCTTTTAAACTTATCATCTATCCCGTGTTTTTCAGCAAACTCCCTGTCCTTCACAATCTCCTCCATCAGGATCTCGACTACGTCGCTTGTGCGGACGATGTGGCCTCCCGTGGAATTGTCCCTGCTTTCAACGAGCATTGCCATGCTCTTTATGAGGTTGTTGTTGCCTTTTAAGATATCTGCGGTCTTCTTCTCGACCTCGCGCTCGAGATCGGCGTTGTAGCTGTCCACCATCTCGATGTAT
>JAGDDC010000271.1 GCA_017958245.1 Lachnospiraceae bacterium | reverse complement strand
GCAGGGAGTCGATCGTCTCGTCCGCCCCCTTCAGGGTCTTGCCGTAGGGGAAGTCATTGAGAAGCCCCATCACGTGTCTCGCACTCTGATTCGCGTATTCGAATCCGCCCTCAGAGTCCAGACTGACAATGATGTCCTGTGTGTTGTCAAGGATAGCTTTCTGCGTGTCCTGCCTGACAGGATAGAGGTTGTTGTTGTATATCGTCCTGATGAGGAAGAGGAGGCCCAGGTTGCAGCCGAACCCCGTGAAATCCATGCCGAGACTTAAGTAGGCCGAGAGGATGAACAGCGTCATCGAAAAGACTCCGCAGAGCGCGCTTTTAATGAGACCTTTTCTCAGATAGAAGAAGAGCAGCGGCCGTTTAATGCGGCATCTTATGGTGATCACGAACATGACGGCAAAGTTTGACAGGTGCCAGATGAGGTACAGGGCAAACAGCCAGTTGTGATCGTAAGTCACTATGTTGGCGAGCCCGCGCCTCTCGATGGTCATGGTCTCGTAGTACAGGTGAGTCTCCGGCTCGAACGCGGCGAGACCTGCGAAGATGAGGCCGATGGATACGAGCAGGAACGCTGTCTTGAGGCCTATCTTGAAATGCATCATGGCCGCGAATGCGAACATGAAGAACAGGGAGATAAAGGCTCCGCCGAGGTAGAAGAGCGCCATGCCTATGAGGGGAGCACCCTCGGGGTAGCCCCAGAACATGATCCCGATCCCGTTGTTCATGATGAAGTTTGACGTTGCGATGAGCAGAAGCAGCTTTTGCTCTCTGGAGGCGGTCATCGAATAAAAGACGATCATGTAGACCAGGCTTACCAGGATATTCAGGATATAAAATATGACGATAGGCAGTCCTTCCATACAAGTCCCTTTCCTTTTCTTTGTTTACCTTCTGTAGAGCATCTTTCCTTTTTTCGTGAGCTATGTCAGTTTACTTTCTGTAGAGTTTCCTTCCTTTTCTCAGACCGGTGAGCCTGTCGTTTTCGACCGCGGGCTCTCCGCCCACGAACACGAGATCAAAGCCTGTGGCGCACACCGAAGGGTTCGATGGGGTGGCTTCCGTACTTACATTCGACAGGTCGAACAGGCACAGATCCGCGTCGTACCCCTCCTTTATAAACCCTTTGTTCCTTACGCCGAAGACCTCCGCGGGCATGCCCGTCATCTTGCGGACCGCCGTGCTCAGATCGAGGATTTTCTCGTCTCTCACGTAGGTCGCGAGCACTCTCGCGAAGTTCCCGTACACTCTCGGGTGGGGCAGACCTGTCGTTGGATAAGTCGAATCGGAGATGAAGAACGAGTGGACGTACTTCATGATGGTGCGCACGTCCTCTTCGCTTGCGAGATAATCCACCATCCCGATGCGGCAGCCCTCCTCGGCGAGAAGGTCGCAGACGCACTCGAGAGGGTCGCATCCGCGCATCTTTGCGATCTCGGGGACGCTGAGTCCGGTGTATCTTTTGTTTTCTTCACTTGCAAATGATGTCAGGTAGAAGTTCTCCCAGCCAAGCAGTCCCACCATGTTCTGGAAGCCCGGAGCGCCATCCCTAAAGAGGACCTCAAGGCCTCTTCGAACAGTCGGATCCGCCAGCCTCTTCGCCGCGGCTTCAAAGCCTCCGTCGAGTATATATGTCGGCATAATCTGAATGAGCTGGGTGGAGCCGTAGGTGTAGGGGTAGACGTCGGTGTTCACGTCAAGGCCTTCCCGCCTTGCATCGTCGAGGACCTTCAGTGCCGCAGAAGTCCTCTCTCCCCAGTTCTTCCTGCCCATGTTCTTAAAATGACTCACCTGGAGCTGAACGCCGAGTGACTTCGAAACTTCGATCACCTCGCGGAGCGACTCGAAGAGCTCGTCGCCGTCCCCCCTCGTGTGGGTGCAGAGCGGAGCGTCAAACTCCGACATGGGCCCGAGCGCCCGGATGAGTTCTTTTTGGTCGTAGTTGTATTCGGGCGCGTATTGCAACCCTATCGATACGCCAAATGCGCCCGCGTCGAGCGCTTCGGATATGTACCTGTGGACGCGGGACATCTCTTCGTCCGAGAGGATACCCGGCCTGTAGCCTGTCACGGCGCTCCTTACAGTCCCGTTGCCTATCAGCATCCCTACGTTGAGCGGGAGATCGTCGCGCACAAAATCCATGTAGCTCTTAAAGTCCGTGAACGGCGTCTCGCCCTCGGGAAGCCCAGTGACCGGAGAGAGAAAGGAGAAGATCTCGTCCTTCATCTCATCGGGGCACGGGACCAGACTCAGGCCGCAGTTGCCGTTTATGATGGTCGTGAGCCCCTGCCTGAGCTCCGCCTCGCCGAAGCTCCCTGTGAGGACCTTTGCGTCCGCGTGTCTGTGGACGTCTATAAACCCGGGGGTCAGAAACCTTCCCCCGCCTTTTTTGAGGCGATTTGGAAGGCCATTGGAAGGTTTGAACCCGAAGAAATTATGATCATTGGCGATTCGCTGACCAGCGATATGCGGGGAGGGCACCAAGCAGGGATCCGCACCTGCTGGTATTGCCCTTCCGGTGCGGCGGCACCCGACGATTTGCGGATCGATTATACCGTTCAAAGCTTGCGGGAGATCCCCAAAATCGTGTTTTCCATCCATTAAAAACCGGAACTTTTTTGTGCCCGATCG
>JAGDDC010000270.1 GCA_017958245.1 Lachnospiraceae bacterium | reverse complement strand
TGCCTGTGAAAGAGGTCTCCCGATATCAGCAGGAGATCCGCCTCCTCGCTGTTGCACAGGTCGATGATCCTCCCGAAGGTGTCCCATATGTCCTGTCTTCTCTTGTTTTCCCACGGACAGCCCTTGTCCGGGCTCATCCCGAGATGCACATCCGCGGTGTGCACAAATCTGATATCTCTCATTCCTGATGCTTACCTTCCAAACTACTTTTATTCCCGAGCTACGTGCAGATCGTTCCATGATAGTGCGTGCGGCTTTAATAATCGGGCTTGATCCAAATGATGCCGCCGTCATCCCCGGTGCCTTCACCGGGCTCAGCGTCTGTATCGTCCCCGTCTCCGGGCTCGCCGTCCTCACCATCGCCCGGCTCTTCATTTCCGCCGTCGGAAGGATTCTCCCCGTCTCCGGGCTCACCGTCTTCGCCTTCAGAGTCCTCCCCATCCTCAGGATCGTCTTCTCCGGGCTCCTCACCCTCCTCAAGATCCTCGTCTTCCGCGGGTTCCTCTGTCTTCGGCCTGTTGTCCGTGTACATCTCAAAATCCACTGCCTTCAGGCCCTTGTGGATCGAATTCATGTAATCCTGCCAGATGTATGCGGGGTAGGTGTTCCCCATCAGTCCGTCGAGCTTCTTCGGGTAGTCATAGCCCACCCACACTGCCGTCGTGTAGTACCTCGTGTAGCCCACGAACCACCCGTCCTTCTGGTCGTTCGTGGTCCCGGTCTTGCCCGCGGCTATCTGCCCGTCGACCTTTATCTTCCTTGCGGTACCGCGCTTTAAGACTCCCGTCAGTACATCCGTCATGATCCTTGCGGCATTTTGCGCATATACCCTCTCGGGCATGTTGAGGTTCGATGCTATCACCCTGCCCCGCGAGTCAGTGATGCGCTCTATGCAGGTCGGATTGCGGAAGATCCCGTCGTTCTCTATCGCTGCGTAGGCGGAGGACATCTCCACGGCTGTGGCGCCGTAAGTCAGGCCGCCGAGCGCAGCAGCGGGGACATAATCACTCTCGACTATCGACGAGAAGCGCATACTCAGCAGATATGAGAGGCCGACCCTCGGCGTCAGCTCCTCAAAGAGCTTCCATGCGACCGTGTTCTTGGAGTTCTCGACAGCGTACCTCACGTCTATCTCTCCTGAATACACGCCCGATGAGTTCCTCGGGCCTCCCGGAAACCTCTCATCCACGACCTTCATGTCGGGGTACTCACCCTTCTCAAAGAGCGGCGTGTAGACCACCAGGGGCTTGATCGAACTTCCCGGCTGTCTCGGGCTCATATAGGCGCGGTTTAGGGTGTAGCCTGCGTATTCCTGCTCGCGCCCTCCCGCTATCGCCACGACAAAGCCCGTCTTGTTGTCTATGCATGCGGCACTGCTCTGGAGTTTATATATGCCCTCATCATTTGTCGTCTCTTCAAACTCGAGGTTCGAGGCGATCGCCTCCCTGATCTCCTCCATCTTGTCGCGCTCGAGAGTCGTGTATATCCTGTAGCCCCCGGTAAAGAGGCTTCGCTGTGTACTGTTGTATATCTCGTAGTAGAGGTCGCGGTAGTTCGACCTGTCTTCGTCGCTCTCGAAAGAGTACCTGAAGACGAACCCGTTCCTCTCCATCAGCGCCCTGGTCGCGCAGTAGTAGGTGTAGGTCTCAGCGTAGTCGTGCTTCTGCGAGCTGCCGAACTTGAGTTTGATCTTCGCTTTCACGGCATTGTCGTATTCTTCCTGAGTTATATAACCGCCCTCTAGCATCTGGAGCAGGACCTTGTCACGCCTCTCGATCGTGTTGTCGAAGTTGACTATGGGGTCGTAGTTTGTCGGGTTGTTCGGTATGGCGCACAAAAAGGCTATCTGCGAGAGCGAGAGCGAGGAGACGGTCTTTGAGAAATACCCGTTCGCGGCGGCCTGTATCCCGTAATACCCATTTGCGAAATAGATGTTGTTGAGATAGAACTCGAGGATCTGCCGCTTGGAGTACTTTTCCTCGAGTCCCGCAGCCAGGAAGATCTCCGTGATCTTCCTCTTCATCGACACCTCGCCCGAGAGATAGACGTTCCTCGCGAGCTGCTGGGTGATGGTGCTCGCGCCCTGATGGATCTCGCCTTTGTTGATGATATAGGCCCTGATGGCCCTGAGGATCGCATACACGTCATAGCCGCCGTGGCTGTAGAACTTCCTGTCCTACGTCACGATCATCGCGTCGACAGCGGCCTTCGGTATCTCCTCAAATGA
>JAGDDC010000022.1 GCA_017958245.1 Lachnospiraceae bacterium | reverse complement strand
GATAGCCCTCACGGGGCGCGGAGTTATGCGCGCGGGGATGGAAGTGTACCGCGACGGGCGCAAGATCGGCTGGGTGACGAGCGGCACGATGGTTCCCTACTACAAGGCTGAGGGCGAAGGGCTCGCGAGCGTCATAACGGAAGAGACGGCGAAGCGCGCGATCGGCCTGTGCTACATAGACTCGGATGTTTTAAACGACGAGGAGGTCGAGGTCGATATCCGCGGCAGCAGGGTTCCCGCAGTGATCGTGAAGACGCACATGAGCCTGGCTGCACCGCCTTATGCAAGACCGCTGATATATGGCATGGCAAATGAGGCAGAGGCGAAAAGGGAAGATGGAGGCGATGAGGCGAAGGCCGTGTCCCTTCTGGGGCTCGCGCTCGACAACCACATGTGGAGGCAGGAGCGCTGCATCAACCTGATCCCTTCGGAGAACACGCAGAGCCTCGCAGTGAGGATGCTCTCGCAGTCGGATCCCTGCGGAAGGTACGCGGAGCACAAGAAGACGCTCGCCTTCTATGAGAAGGACGTCTTCTACTATCAGGGGACGAAGTTCATAGACAAGGTCGAGCAGCTGGCGGTCGACGAGATGCGCAGATACCTCGGCTGCACCGAGGCCGAGACCAGGGTCGTGAGCGGCCAGATGTCGAACATGGCGGTGTTCTCGGCGCTGATGGATTTCAAGAACAGGATAGACAGGAAGCACACGCCGAAGCGCCTCGGATATATACTGAACAACCATATCATAAGGGGCGGACACCTCTCGGCACAGCCCATGGGCGCGCTGCATGACTATGTGGCGATCGATCCCGTGACGGAGAGGCCTGCGGTGGTGAACTTCCCCGTACTGAAGGACAACATTTACAAGATCGACGTCGAGGAGACGAAGAAGGTCATCGACAGGTACAGGCCTGAGCTGATCATTTTCGGAAAGAGCATGGTGCTTCACAGGGAGCCCGTCGCGCAGATCAGGAAGTTTGTGGACGATATGGGGATCGACACGACGATCATGTACGACTGCGCGCACGTCCTGGGCATACTGGGGGATCATTTCCAGAAGCCTTTTGAGGAGGGCGCGGAGATCGTGACAGGCTCGACGCACAAGACCTTCTTTGGGCCTCAGCGAGGTGTGGCGGCTGTCAACTACAAGAAGGACGACTTGAAGTACGACATCTGGAAGGCGATCGAGAGGCGCACGTTCCCCGGAAGCGTGTCGAACCACCATCTCGGGACGCAGCTGGGGCTTTTGATGGCGGCGTACGAGATGAACTGCTTCAGGGACAGCTACCAGAAGGCCGTCGTTGAGAACGCGAAGAGCTTCGCGAAGGCGCTGAAGGCAGCGGGGCTGAATGTCGCGGGCGATCCGGCAAACGACTACACGGAGACGCACCAGGTGATCGTGTCCGTGGGATACGGGACGGGGCCTGAGGTTGCGGAGCGGCTCGAGAGGAACAACATCATCGTAAACTACCAGGCGACGCCCGACGAGGAGGGTTTCACGGCCTCCGGCGCGCTGAGGCTCGGCGTGAGCGAGATGACGAGGTTCGGGTTCGGGGCCGCGGAGTTTGAGAAGCTCGCGCAGATGATGGCGGATTGCATCCTGCGGGGCAAGGATGTCTCGGAGGATGTCGCGAGGATGAGAAGCGGGTACCTGAAGATGCACTATTGCTTCGAGGGTGCCGAGTTTGAGAAGGAGCTTGACAGGCTGGTAAATGTTGTGACGAAGTGATGCCGGCCCTGCCGGTGCGGAAAGGAGATCATTATGAAGGTTATCGAAGGTTTGAAGTATTCAAGATCACATGAGTGGATGAAACAGGAAGACGGTTATGTTACGATCGGGATCACGGACTACGCGCAGGATGCGCTCGGCGACATCGTGTTCATCAACCTGCCGGTTGTGGGCGACGGCGCGGTGATGGGAGAGGCTTTCGGGGACGTTGAGTCCGTGAAGGCAGTGAGCGACATACTCTCACCCGTGAGCGGGGTGGTCTGCGCGGTAAATGAGGATCTGCTCGACTCGCCCGAACTCCTGAACAGTTCGCCCTACGAGTCCTGGATCATCAAGGTCAACGAGGTGGCGGACACGGAGCAGCTGATGACGGCAGCGGAGTACGAGGAGTTCTGCAAGAACGAGGGCTGACAAAGGACAAGGCTGGAGCTCAGAAACGTTCCGCTATAGTCAGAAAAGGCGGAGACAGGCTTGCCTGCGGGCAAGATCCGCATAATGATAGGAGACAGTATATGGGAAGTTACGTTCCTTCTACGGATGTAGAAAGACAGGAGATGCTAAAAAGCATCAATATGAGTTCCTTTGAAGAGCTGTACCATGACGTTCCGAAGGAAATGCTCCTTGAGGGGTGCTTTGGAGGCGGGAACAGCGGCGGTCACAGGCTCGACATACCCTCGGGCAAGAGCGAGATGCAGGTGAGCAGGGCCATGAGAAAGATCGCGGACAAGAACAGGCTCTACCGCACCATACTGAGGGGCGCGGGGGCCTACGATCACTATATACCCGCGATCGTCAAGTCCGTGCCCGCGAAAGAAGAGTTCCTGACCGCCTACACGCCTTATCAGGCGGAGATGAGCCAGGGCGTGCTCAGGTCGATCTTCGAGTATCAGACCATGATCTGCGAGCTGACCGGGATGGACGTCTCAAATGCGTCCGTTTACGACGGAGCGACTGCGACCGCGGAGGCTGCCGCCATGTGCAGGACGCGCACGAGGCGTGTGACGCTCGTCTCGGCGACGACCAATCCCGAGGTGATAAACACGCTCAGGACCTACGCGTACGGCTCAAATGACGAGGTTTACGTGGTTCCCGGGAAGGAGGGCAGGACGGATGCCGAGGCGCTTAAGAACCTGCTTGGGGAGAACACCGCTTCGTTCATAGTGCAGCAGCCAAACTTCTACGGACAGCTCGAGGACTGCGAAGCGCTCGGGAAGCTTGTTCACGACGCGGGCGCAGCCTACGTGATGAACTGCAACCCCATCGCGCTCGGATTGCTTAAAACACCCGCGGAGTGCGGGGCGGACGTCGCTGTCGGCGAGGGCCAGCCGCTTGGGCTGGAGCTTGGTTTCGGCGGGCCGTACCTCGGATATATGGCGACCACTGCAAAGCTTATGCGACAGCTCCCGGGAAGGATCGTCGGCGAGACGACCGACTCCGAGGGGAATCGCGCCTACGTTCTGTCGCTCCAGGCGAGAGAGCAGCACATCAGGCGTGAGAAGGCAGGCAGCAATATCTGCTCAAACGAGGCGCTCTGCGCCCTCACAGCCTCTGTCTATATGGCGGTCATGGGGCCTGACGGGATGCGCGAGGTCGCATCACAGTGCCTGTCGAAGGCGCATTTCCTCGCAGAGAAGCTGGCCGGGATCGAGGGAGTCAGGCTTGCATATCCCGGTGAGTTCTTCCACGAGTTTGTGACGCTGTTGCCGGAGGACGGCGCAAATGATGCAGGCCAGGCATGTTGTGATGCCTCGCCCGGACAGGAAGGTGCTGCGTCAGGCAATTCGGCAGACAGGAGAGAGACCGCAGCTGTGAGAAGAGTCCTCGATGCGCTTGACAGAGAAGGGATACTCGGAGGCCTGCCGGTCAGAGTTGTAGGATGCGGCAAGGAAGACCAAGGCGGCACAAAGGCAAACGCGATCCTCTGGTGCGTGACCGAGAAGGCAGAACGCGCAGAGCTTGAGAGGACAGTGCAGATCGTGAGAGACGCGCTTCGATAGCGGGATACCGAGAAAGGAAAACTATGGAGCTGATATTTGAAAAAAGCGTTGCGGGACGGCGCTGTGACGTGATCGGAGACAGCGATGTCGACACCT
>JAGDDC010000269.1 GCA_017958245.1 Lachnospiraceae bacterium | reverse complement strand
CCTCAAGCTTTATGATCCTGTCTCCCTCGCGGGTCTCCTCCTCGTTTTTCACAAACCTCGCGGCGTTCCTGCCCGCATTTCGAGCCTCCTCTGAGACAAAGTCAACGAGGTCGTGCACGTGGAGCACGTTGCCACACGCGAACACCCCTCTGATGCTCGTCTCAAGGTTCTCGGCCACCCTCGGTCCGTTCGTCACGGGCTCCATCACAAGTCCCATGCCTCTCGAGAGCTCGTTCTCGGGTATGAGTCCGCAGGAAAGGAGCAGCGTGTCGCAGTCGTAGTCCTCCTCGGTGCCCGCTATGGGCTTTCCCTTCTCGTCGACCTGAGCTATGGTGACGCCGGTCACCCTCTCCTTGCCCTTTATGTCTACAACGGTGTGGCTCAGCTTCAGCGGTATCCCGTAGTCGTCGAGGCACTGGACTATGTTCCTCTTCAAGCCGCCCGAGTACGGCATAAGCTCCGCGACCACCTTGACCTTCGCGCCCTCGAGCGTCATTCGCCTCGCCATGATGAGACCTATATCGCCCGATCCGAGTATCACGACCTCGCGTCCGGGCATATATCCCTCCATGTTCACGAGCCTCTGCGCCGTCCCCGCGGAATATATCCCCGCGGGCCTGAATCCCGGTATGTTTAAAGCGCCTCTCGCTCTCTCCCTGCAGCCCATCGCAAGTACGACCGCCTTCGCCTGTATCTCAAAAAGGCCCTCCGTCCTGTTCATGGCGGTGATCTTCTTGCCCGAGTCTATGTCTATGACCATCGTGCCGAGCATATACTCAATGCCAAGCTCCTGCACCTTCTTTACGAAGCGCGAAGCATACTCCGGCCCCGTGAGCTCCTCACCGAAGGTGTGAAGTCCAAAACCGTTGTGTATGCACTGGTTTAAGATGCCGCCAAGCTCCCTGTCCCTCTCGAGTATCAAGATGTCCTTTATGCCGCTCTCCCTCGCGGAGATCGCAGCAGCAAGGCCCGCCGGCCCTCCGCCGATTATAACTATGTCTATATCTCTCATCGGTCGATCCTTTCCCGTGATCATGTCTTGAACCATGTCATGATTAAACCGTGTTTTAAGCCGCGCTTATGAGATCATTTTGACTTGCCAACAAGGAGCTTTGAATCTCCGCCGCTCTTTGTTATATCGAGCATGTCTTTTTCCAGTTCTCTCGATATGATCTCCATCGTACGCGGGCTGCAAAAGCCTGCCTGACATCTTCCCATTCCGGCCCTTGTCCTTCGCTTCACGCCGTCAAGCGACTTCGCGCCGAGCGGTCTCCTGATCGCATCGATGATCTCGCCCTCGGATACCATCTCGCAGCGACAGATTATGTTGCCGTACTCCGGACGAGCCTTGATCAGTTCCTGCCTCTCTTCAAAGCTCAGCATCCCGGGCTTTACGATGCCCTTCCTCATCGCTTTAAAGTCTTTGTTCTCCTCGGGGTTTAAGATGTCTCTTACTATGCCTGCGACCATCTCGCCTATGGCGGGAGCGCTCGAAAGCCCGGGGGATTCGATGCCCGCGACGTCGATGAAGCCTTTGCAGTCATTTGCCTCACCGATGATGAACTCACCGCCGTCCTCGTGTGCCCTAAGCCCCGCAAATGATGTGATCACGGTTTTAAGGGGCAGATCCTTGATGTTTTTTCCCGCCTTCTGCTTGATGTCTTCGATCCCCTCAAGCGTCGTGTTGGTCCCTTCCCTGTCCTCGACATCGAAAGCAGTGGGGCCGATGATCAGGTTTCCGTGAACCGTAGGTGAAGTGAGCACGCCCTTGCCCTTTGCTCCGGGAAGCGAGAAGATCGTGTGGCTGACGGTGTCACCGGAGGTCTTGTCAAGCAGCAGGTAATCGCCGCGTCTCGGGGTGATGTTTATCTTCTCCCCGCTGACCATGTTGTGGATCTTGTCAGCATAGACTCCGGCAGCGTTTATAACTATCTTCGATCTGAAAACGGTATCATTTGCGGATACTTCAAAGTACTCGCCGTTCTTTCTGATATCCATGACCTCAGTGTCAAAGAAGAACTCGACATGGTTCTCGTAAGCGTTCTCCGCGAGCGCGATGTTTAGCTCGAAAGGACAGATGATAGCACTTGTCGGCGCATAGAGCGCCCCGACGCATTCATCGGAGATGTTCGGTTCAAGCTTTCTCACCTCGTCACCGGTGAGGATCTTCAGTTCCCTGACACCGTTCTTTATGCCGTTCTCATAGAGGTCTTCAAGCTTGCCCCTGTCCTCTTCAGAGAGGCAGAGCACGAGTGAACCTATGCGGCGGTACGGAAAGTCAAGATCCTTTGAAAGCTGTTCCATCATCTCACTGCCCCTGACGTTCAGCTTCGCCTTCAGGGTACCGGCCTTCGCATCGAACCCTGCGTGGGCTATCGCGGAATTTGCCTTCGTTGTGCCGCAGCAGACGTCCTCACATTTCTCGATCACTGCCGTCCTCAGGTTATACCTCCCAAGCTCCCTCGCCACAGCGCAGCCGCTGACACCAGCACCGATGATCAATATGTCATACATGGATCGCTTCCTCCTTATATACAAAGCCGGGACAATCGTTCATGGCTGCAACGGATCACTCGTCCTCCTTAGCCCATCCGAAGGCGTATTTAACAGCCTTGTTCCAGCCCTTTATCTTCTCTTTTCTCTGTTCTTCGCTTATCTCGGGCATGAAAGCATAGTCTATAGCGCAGTTTCTGTAGACCTCCTCCTTGCTCTTCCAGTATCCGACAGCAAGTCCTGCAAGGTACGCGGCCCCCATGGCCGTCGTCTCTATGCACACGGGGCGGTTTACGGGTGCCCCGATGATGTCTGCCTGTGTCTGCATGAGGAAGTTGTTCGCGCTGGCTCCGCCGTCGACCTTGAGCGAGGAGAGCTCTATGCCGGAGTCGGCCTTCATGGCGGTTATGACGTCGTTGACCTGATAGGCTATCGACTCGAGCGTTGCCCTGATTATGTGGTATTTGTTGACGCCTCTTGTCATGCCGACTATCGTGCCTCTCGCGTACTGATCCCAGAAGGGAGCTCCAAGCCCCGTAAATGCGGGCACGACATAGCAGCCGTTCGTATCGTCCACCTTCTTTGCCATGTACTCGGAATCCGAGGCGGACTCTATGATCCTGAGCTCATCGCGGAGCCACTGTACAGCTGCGCCCGCGACGAAGATCGAACCCTCGAGAGCATAGTTTACCTTGCCGTCAAGCCCCCACGCTATGGTTGTGACAAGGCCGTTCTTTGAGAGCACGGGTTTGGTGCCCGTGTTCATGAGAAGGAAGCAGCCCGTCCCGTAGGTGTTCTTTGCCTCGCCCTCGTTGAAGCAGGTCTGCCCGAACAGCGCTGCCTGCTGGTCTCCCGCGGCTCCCGCTATCTTTATGGGTCCTCCGAAGAAGGCGGGGTCTGTCTCACCGTACACGTAGCTCGATGGCTTGACCTCGGGGAGCATACACGCGGGTATGTCGAGCTCCTTTAAGATATCCTCATCCCACGTGAGCGTGTTTATGTTGAACATCATGGTCCTTGACGCGTTCGAGTAATCCGTCACGTGGACCCTGCCTCTTGTGAGCTTCCATATGAGCCAGCACTCGATGGTCCCGAAGAGCAGTTCTCCCGCCTCGGCTCTTGCCCTGGCGTTCTCTACGTTGTCGAGGATCCATTTGACCTTCGTGGCTGAAAAGTAAGCGTCTATCACAAGTCCCGTCTTGTTGCGGAACTCTTCCACGAGGCCTTTTTCCTTCAGCCTGTCACAGTACTCGGAGGTCCTCCTGCACTGCCATACTATGGCGTGACATACGGGCTCACCTGTCTTCTTGTCCCATACTACAGATGTCTCACGCTGGTTCGTGATGCCTATGGCGGCTATATCCTCGGCTGTTGCGCCTACTTTTTGCATAGCCTCAACACAGACTCCGAGCATCGACGACCATATCTCGTTCGCGTCGTGCTCCACCCAGCCGGGCTTTGGAAAGTACTGGTTGAACTCCTTCTGGGCCATCGAGCAGATCTCGCCCTTCTCGTTGAACAGGATACAGCGGTTGCTCGTGGTTCCCGCATCCATAGCCAAAACATATCTTGCCATCCCTCATACCTCCGTTTATCGTAAACTCTCAAATGCTCCTTAAGCCTTGTTTTGATCTATCCGATCTCCTTCCTCTGCCCGCAAGCAGGGCGATGACTGCGAGCACTGCGGCGTAGCCCGCAAGATACAGTGTATAAACGCTGTCGTGCACTGCCCTCAGGTACATGTAAGGGGGCATGACAAGCCTCAGCCCTTCAAGTCCCTTTATGTCAACAAATATCGGGCAGAACACTATCATCAAAAAGACGAGCGCGGGCACGGCGACACCGAGTGAAGACGCTTTCGAAAAGAGCAGTCCGGTGAGAGCCGAAAACCCTGCGATACACGCAAGAAAGACGAGCAGCGTAAGAAGCTCATAGCCTATGTTTGTCAGCGTCCCCAGCACCGCGAGCGCTATGATATACACAAGTCCCGCATTTGCAAGGACTATGGCCTCGGTCCCGAACATATAGCGGGGCCTTTTTGAAAGCGGTACCATGTCGTACGCGCCAAGCTCCGTGTCCCTCTTAAAGTACATCATTGCAGCGAAACCGTTCATCACGAGCCAAATGGCGAGCATCCCTCTAAGGGGAGTGAGCAAAAGCCCCTCGTCCTCTGACTTTGCGCCGTCAAGGTATTCGGGTTCGAAGGTGAGGGCGTGCCTCATTTGCGAGGCAAATGCCTCCTCCGGATATCCGCTGCCGCTTAAGTCCCCCTCGGGGAAGTTCTTTAAGTAGTTTATGTAGACCTCATGGATGAACGACGGGAAGATCCTGCCCTCAAACACTTCCTTTACAAAGCCGAGAGCGAGGTCGTTCTCCCTGACTGCAAGTCTCGCGACGGGCTTTAGTTTTCCCTTTTCAGCGATCTCTTTTAGTTCGCCCTCCATGTCGGCATGCAAGATCCACGCGGCGTCAGCCTCTCCCGAGCTCACGGCCTTTATGCATTCCTCCTCGCTGTCCTTTACGATGAACCCAAGCAGCGAAGACTTGTCCGCGATCTCCCCTGCAAGCCTTCGGGCAAGCGAACCCTCCGCGCCGTCCGTACCGACAGCCACGGTCAGGATACCGGCGCCCTCTGAGGCACCGCTCTTCATGCCTGCCATGAGAAGCGGCAGCAAAAGGAGCATGATCACATAGCTTATCTTTTTAAAGAGCCTTTTTTCGGTTAGAAGGCACCATATCACGGTTTTTCGCATCTCACTACCATTCCTTGATGATCACAAGACCTGTCTAAGCGTTTTCTCTGACTATCGACCTTCTTCGCAGCAGCACCGTGCCCGCAAAAAAGACCACGCCCGTTCCTGCCATGAGGAATGCTGCGCCGGGGGCTGCGCCTCCGCTCACACCTGCGCTCACAAAAGACAGGGCAGCTCCGGTGGGCAGCACCCTTCCAAGCGCCTGCATCGCTTCGGGAAAGAAGCCCGCCGGGTATATATATCCCGAG
Organism: Lachnospiraceae bacterium; assembly: GCA_017958245.1. The sequence goes on along the minus strand of JAGDDC010000269.1, from coordinate 3,221 downwards.
AGGTAGGCCATCGATATGACCGCGAGGAACTGTATGAGGACACAGGCGAGCGTGCTTTCGACCGCCTCATATATGAGAAAGTTGATGGTGCAGACCATGACAAGAACCGGGAGCATCCTTGCGATCATGAATCCCGCTGTGATCTCGAGTCCCGAGATCTCCCCTATGTCAAAGAAAGCGCCCGCGATAGCCATCGGTATGATCATGCAAAGAGCCATGAGGATCAGATATGCGATAAACTCACAGGCTATCTGTCCCAGGGCTCCCACGCCTCTAAGCGTCATCCATCTGCCGAGAGACCTGTTCCTTCCCGAGAAAAAGTAGGCACTTCCGATCCCGAGCAGGAAGACGAACATCAGAACAAGGGCACAGGTGTAGTAAGCCTTCAGCGGAAGGCCGTCAGACAGCCCGAGCTCCTGCGTCTCCACGAGCTTCCCCCTGTTCAGTATATAATCGAGTAGCTTTAGATTGAATTCTTTCAGATAGACGCTCAGATCGCCCTCCGCGCCTGCGTGCACAGCGACGTCGTCCACTGCAAAGAAGGCCGTCTGTGCGCTCGTGACGAGCTCTGATACCACGTCCGCAAGCTCATCCATCACATAGCCTTCTATGCCCTTCAAGCCGCGCGATGATATGTAGCTTAAGGGTATGTTGTTCTCTCCGTGGGCAACGGACTGCGTAAAGTTCTCGGGGATCTTTATGACTGCGATCAGATCTCCGCTTCTGAACTCCGACAAGGCCTCGTCCTCGCTCATGGTGGCAAAGTCAACGACATATCTCGACGAGTCGAGCGTCTTTATGGCAGTGAAGCCAAAGCCGAGATAGTTGTCGCTCACATCTCCGACCACACCGATCCTGTATCTCTCACCCTCGACAGCTTTGTCGACGGAGGATGACATGAGGTAAGCCGCCGCGAAAATACACGCAAATAAAAGCATGGCGGCAGGAAAGACTCCTGTCGCTTGCTTTGCGGTCCTCTTCAATTGTATACGGAAAAACTTAAGATATCTCATCTCATCAGCCCCGCCAGAGCGTGCACGTCTCCGTTGTAGTCGTAATCGGACAGTCTGTGATCTTCAAAGAGATAACACCTGTCGCAGAACTCTATCTCGTGTATATCGTGGGTGGCGATCAGAACGATCCCTCCCTTGCTCTTGAACCGGGACATATAGGCGTAGATCGTGTCTTTTCTCGCAAGGTCAAGAGCCGCGGTGGGCTCGTCGAGCAGGAGCACGTCCGGGTCAGAGGCTACTGCGCACCCTATGGAGAGGCATTTCTTCATGCCCCCGGACATCTTTTTTACGGGCACTTTGAGAAACGTATCCACTCCCAGAGTCTTTAGGACTCCTCCCGAGAGGGATTCATCAAGCGCCTCCTTGTCATACCAAAGTCTCAGGTTGTCCATGGCGCTCAGCTCTTCGATGAGCGGCGTGCCCTGGGGCACATAACCTATGACCGGCTTCTTCCCGTCCTCCGCGCCCTTTATGTCAAATGACCCTCCGTCGGGCTTCATGATGCCCGCGAGTATGGAGAGCAGCGTCGACTTGCCGCAGCCGTTCGCGCCGAGGAGGCCTGTGCAGCTTCCTCCCTCGGCGGACAGGCTCACGCCGTCAAGGACTGTCTTCTTGCCGTAGCTTTTCTTTATGTCTTCTACTTCCAGCTTAAGTGTCAAAAGGAATTCTCCTCTTTAAAACCGTGTCTATGGTTTGGATCAGAAACCGTTGCTTCCTCCGGTGGGGAACAGCAGCGGAAGGATGGCTGCTAAGGACTTGAGCTGTTCTACGAGCTTTTCGGGGAGTCCCGCCCTCTCAAGCGAGCTGACCACGCTGTCGATACGGAGCTCCGAAAAATACTGCTTCAACCCATCTTTATCCTCAAATGATACCGCGTCCGTGGGAACGCTTATCTCTTCCGGCTCCGATGAAGCTCCGTTGAGGTTTAAGACCAGAACCTCTCCGCCGCTCTCGAGCAGGACAGCCTTCATAGTCTGGGTGTTTCTGTCCGCAAGTATCTCTACATCGAGCTCGGGATCGAGCGATGCAAAGAGAACGGATACTGAAGGATCGACGTTCTTCGGAAGCATATCCTTTGCGATCTTTGAAAGGTCAAGATCCTCACCGGGCTTTATGTTGAACTTTCCGCTAAACGTCCCCCTCTTTGCGGCCTCTTTGTCGAAACCGTCAACCGTGATCACTGCGTATTTCTTTGAATCAACGGACAGATCGTAGGTGCCGGAAAGCTTGCCCTGGGTCTCCTTGCCCTTGCCCGAGATGAGAAGCTTTCTGTTCTCGGCCTCAGCCTTGAAAGAGAAGTTCTTCTCGCCGTTATCGTCATAGGTGAGGCACTCAAAGAAGGCTCTCTTTCCGTTGTCCTTTACTGCAAATGACCTTCCGAATACTTCTCCCTTGCGGTTTAAATAAGCCTTGAAATCGATCCTCTCGACAGTGATCGTGTCAACCTTTGACTCCGCGCTCTCAACCTGTGCCACGAACTTGTCGTACGCGCCCTTTCCTGCATCCTCAAGTACAGCTGAGAAGTCGTTTACGATCTTTTCTATCTCCTTGTCGTTCCTGAGCTCTTTGAGGAGTTCCTTTGCGATCGTCTTGATCTGAGCATTGTCAAGCTCTATCGAATACTCGTTGCAGTCTACGGGAACGCCCGCCACATCAATGCTTGCATCCTTCTTTTCCATCTCGGGGATGTTTGCGATGACAAGATCAAAGTACCTGAGCGTGATGGACTTCAAAACCTCGGATGAGGGCATGGCACCTGCGAGACTCTGAAGGAGCGCCATCGGATCCTCAAGCTCTGCGGGCAGTCCGGGTGTGTTTGTGGTGGTTTTGTAATCCGACTTCAGATACCTGCTTGACATCTCGGGTATGCAAAGATAGAGCTCCTTGTTGTCCCTGTCCATCAGTATATCCGTAGAGAGGAGCGCCTCGTTGTTGAGCTTCACGCCCATGTTCAAAGAGAGCTTTCCACCCTTGGTGTTCAGCACGCTCTCTATCCCGACGTTCTTGATCCAGCCAAGATCGATGCCTGCGCCCCCTGCAAGTTCAAGGAAGTTCTTTCCCCTCGAACCCACGGTCACATCAATGCTCTGCTTTACTCTCCTGTCCGTGATCACTGCCTCTGCGAGGTTTTTGTCATACTGTTCTCCGGACTCCGCAAGCCTCTCCTCGAGCTTTTGTCTCTCGATATAGGAGTAGTACTCCTTGTTG
>JAGDDC010000268.1 GCA_017958245.1 Lachnospiraceae bacterium | reverse complement strand
TCATCGCATCTTCAATCAGTGCCTCCGCAATTGCAGAATCTTCACCATTTACCGCTATGGCGTCTGTCCTACGGTTGTTGTAAGAAGCTGTCACATCGCACGAGAAGACACGGACATGTAGACCGCAAGGTGGACGACAGCTTCGGAGCGCTTGAGGAGACAGTTAGCCATAACGTCTCGATCAGCGAGCAGATCCTTGGCGCGATGACGCTCGGAAAGCTCGATCCTCAGAGGCAGCTATCCATGAGCCCCGAGGAGTTTCTTGAGGATCTGAGGAGATCTTCCGCGCCCGACACGCAGAACGTTGATGTCGAGCTCATGAAGGAAGACATAGCAAGGGCAGGCGAGGCAGACTTTGAGAAGGCTTTTCTGCACTTCTTTGAGGAACCCGCAACTGTGGGCAACCTGCTCGCCATGCAGGAAATGATCGCAGCTCCCGACATATACAGGAAGCTTACCTCACTCTCTCTTTCCTCCCCGGACGGCGAGGAAACCTCCACGCAGAGTAGCGGGCTTTCGGAATCCGAAGGCACGACCCGTGCGGAAGCAGAAGAAAGCATCGGACTTTCGGATCTCGCTCCCGACATTGCGGGATCTCTTGAGGAGCTTCAAGGCAGCTATGACGGGCTCTTATCGGACGAGGCAGCGCTTGTTGACAGGGCGTATGACAACCCCGGGATCACCTCTTCGGAAGCTTTAAGGCTTTCAAGGATAGGCGCGCAGATATCGCTGCTCTCTTCATTTGCAAGGAAGAACTACTATGAGCTTCCTGTCCGCACGGAAGCGGGCACGGTGCTCATGAACCTGACACTGCGCAGAGGAAGCGACAACAAGGGCCTGATAGGGATCAGATTCAGAAGCGGACTTCCGGTGGACATGACGATGCGCGCGGGCGAAAACACCGTAGACGGCGTGCTCACCTGTGGCGACAGAAGCCTCGAGGGGCCTTTGAAGGAAGCCCTCACGGAGGTTACGGACAGCCTCAAAGGCTCGGGCTACGAGGAGGTCAGACTCTTCTTTGCGGGAACCGGCACGGACGAGAGATCCTACCTCGAGAGGATCGGGCAGGGCTCAGGATCGGAAACCGAAAACGCAGAGAAACTCTTTGGCATTGCAAAGACGGTGACGAGAGCGCTCGCGACAAGGCTTTGATCTGAGGGATGCAAGGCTTTTGTGCATGAAAAGTTAATTTAGGCTGCAATACAGCCGATATAAGAAAAAGAAGTATGTCACCCCAAGGTGGCAGTCAGGCAAGCCGCGATGCGGCTCTTTAGAGACAGTTGTACCTGTGCAGCAACTGCGTGAAAGGATCAATATGAGAATAAATCACAACATTTCCGCAATGAATACGAACAATCAGCTCATCAAGACGGGAAGCGCTCTCGACAAGAGTCTCGAGCGACTCTCATCAGGCTATCGTATCAACCACGCATCGGATGATGCGGCAGGCATGGCAATCTCAAGAAGGATGAAAACTCAGATCGAGGGACTCGAGAGAGCTTCAATGAACAGCTCCGACGGTATCTCCGCCATACAGACGGCAGAGGGCGCGCTGATCGAGGTGACCTCGATGCTCCAGAGAATGCGCGAACTCGCGGTTCAGGCGGCCAACGGCGTCAATACCATCGAAGACCGCGCGTCGATCCAGCAGGAGATCACACAGCTCTCTGCGGAGATCGACCGTATCTCCAAGACGACAGAGTTCAACACCAAGACACTCTTAGACGGCAACGTAGACAACAACTCATACTCGAGCAACACTTCCGTCAACCTGATCTACACGAGCGATTATGTAGAGTGCAAGGATTACACCTTCACGGTGACGAGGGATGCAAGGCAGGCGGTCGTTCAAGCCGGACAGCCCACATTTGACGAGGTCAGTGAGGACGAGAAGGGCACTATAACCGTGAACGGCATACCGATCGCGGTAACGGAAGGCCAGACGGTAGAGCAGGTGTTCACAAACTTAAGGAACGTGTGCGACAGCATGAACATAGACGTCTTCTTCGGCGACGGCCCGAACGGCAGTGATCCGATCGAGACCGCAGGCTATGAGAAGACCGATATCGGCGAAGGAAACCTGATCTTCATGTCGAAGGCTTACGGTTCACATCAGCACATAGACATACAGTGCAACAACGAGAACCTTGCAAGCGCGATGGGGCTCTCGACCACAACCGTCAGTGCGCGCGGCTATGACGTCGAGGTAACGCTCGGCGAAGGCTTCTCAAAGACCGCGACCATGATCGGAGACGGCGATCTCCTCTATATCAGGGACAACAACGGCTTTGAGATGCGCTATCAGATCACTCCCGGACTAGCGGAGACAGCGTTCACCGACGCGAGCGGCGACGGCGACATCTCCTCGAGCGTTGATTCGAGCGAGGAAGTTGAGTCCGTGACCACTCTCCTCGACGCGGGAACCATGTACCTGCAGGTCGGCGCAAATGAAGGTCAGAACATGGAAGTTTCCATACCCAGGCTTGACTGCCTCACACTCGGCATCGCATACGCGAACGTGTGCACGCAGAGCGGCGCGGACGCAGCGATCACCCTCTTTGACAACGCCGTAAACCAGGTTTCGGCGATCCGCTCCAAGCTCGGTGCCTTCCAAAACAGGCTCGACCACGGCGTGGCAAACCTCGGCGTAGCTTCCGAGAACATGACGGAGGCGATGTCCAGGATCGAGGACGTCGATATGGCGAAGGAAATGACCAACTACACCCAGAAGAGCGTTCTCGACCAGGCCGGCACAGCGATGCTCGCGCAGGCAAACCAGCGCCCGCAGAACATCCTGACACTGCTTCAGGGCTGATGAAGATATAACATAGGATAAGACTTGATGACAGCGTCGGTCCAAGCCGATGTACAAAGAGAGAAGGAGAACAGGTTTGAACAAAGAAGAGATCAAAAGCTTTACTCTCAGGGTGAGCCAGTCGAACCCTACCGAACTCGTCGTTGTCACTTACGATATCATTCTGAAATACATAGAGGATGCAAAGAAGACCGCCGCAAAGATCAGAGAGGCGTCGTCGAGCTTCCTCGGGGATGTACATACATTCCTTGGGACCTCGGACGAGCTCATCGCACTGCGCGGGGATCTCGAAGCGTCCTGCAAGGGCGCTGTCAGGTTCATAGCGGATCTCATGTCGGCACTCGACATGCAGTATGAGATCTCCTCGAGCCTGTGGCGGCTCTACGAATTCGCCCAGATGCGCATCATACGCGCGCAGTACAGTTACTCGGAGAAAGAACTCGCCGATGCGGAGGACGTGTTCACAGCACTCCGCGCATCCTTCGATGCCATCAGCAAGGATGACAGACAGAAGAGTGTCATGCAGAACACACAGTCCGTATACGCAGGTCTCACCTACTCCAAAGGAAAACTGGATGAGATCAGTATCGATCCGCACCAGAGCAACCGCGGTTTCTTAGCATGAACCAAACTAAATAAATGCCATCAAGGTGTGCGCTGCAAACAATCTGCACAAGCGTTAGAGATCCTTGTTTGCATCGAAAAAACACAATGCGGGAATTGGACCGTCTCGGTCAACAATTCCCGCATCGTCTGTGTTTTTGAGAGCAAACTTAGGAGCTCTTAGGCGCGGAAGCCGTTTGCAGTGTACACCTTGATGGCTATAATTATTCTTTTATTCTCCGTCAGAAACCGCGGCTTTTCTCTGGCGCTCCAGGTTTGTGAAACGTGAGTGCTCGAGTCTGCATCCCAGCCTAACCCTTCCGGTCGGGCCGTTTCTCTGCTTTCCTATGATGACCTCGGCGACACCCTTGTCCTCCGTGTCATGGTTGTAAACCTCGTCCCTGTATATGAACATAACGACGTCGGCATCCTGCTCGATCGCACCCGATTCACGCAGGTCAGAGAGTATAGGTCTCTTGTCCGGGCGCTGCTCAACGGCACGGCTCAGCTGCGAGAGCGCGAGCACGGGGCAGTCAAGCTCTCTTGCGAGCGCCTTGAGCGACCTTGAGATGTTCGAGATCTCGAGCACCCTCGACTCCACCTTTCCCTTGCCCTGCATCAGCTGAAGGTAGTCTATGATCACAAGCCCGAGGTTCTTCTCAAGCTTCAGTTTCCTGCATTTTGACCTGATCTCGTCCGCTGTGATGCCGGGCGTGTCGTCTATAAAGAGCATCGATCCGCCCAAGAGCCTTGCGCTCTCGACTACTGCGGTCCAATCCGCGGGCTGCAGCCTTCCGGTCCTCATGACCTGGGAGCTGACTCGCGAGTTCATGGCGAGAAGCCTGTTCACGAGCTGAAGGCTCGACATCTCGAGGCTGAATATGGCGGTGGTGACGTTCCTCTTGATCACGGCGTGCTCCGCTATGTTGAGCGCCAGCGCGGTCTTGCCCATGGAAGGCCTTCCTGCGAGAAGCACGAGATCCGACTTCTGAAGCCCCGCAGTCATGTCGTCAAGGTCTATAAAACCCGTGGACACGCCTGTCAGAGTGCTGTGGTTCTTTGCTGCAGTCTCTAGATTGCGCAGAGCCTGGCTCACCACTTCCACTATGGGCGTAAACTCCTTGAACTGCCTCTGCTGCGATATGTCAAAGATCGCCTTCTCGCTCTCGTCAAGAACGCTCTCTATGTCTTCCTTCCCGAGGTAGCATTTGTTCGCGATAGTCTCTGCCGCTTTGATGAGCTTTCTCGAGAGGGACTTTTCCTTTACTATCTTTGCGTAATTCTCAACATTTGCCGAGGTGGGCACCGAGTCGGTCAGACTCGAGAGAAACACAAGGCTTCGCACCTCCTCGGGCACACCGTCCTCCGAAAGAGCGTTCTGGACAGTGACGAAATCAACTCCAACCAGCTTCCTGTGAAGTCTCAGTATGGCGTTGAAGATCGCCCTGTACCTTCTGTCGTAGAAATCCTCGTCCACGAGCAACTCCTCCGCGACTGTTATAGCCTCGGGATCCATGATCATGGAGCCGATGACCGAGCGCTCCGCCTCCTCGCTGTATGGTTGTATCCTCTTTATAACGTTCTCATCCATCTTGTCTTTACAGCAGGCCAAACCCACCGGCGACGTGCCTGCTTACGGCACCGGTTGAGAGAAAGTCGCTCCCCTCAGACTATACCCTCAGACAACAAGGCCTCCCGTAGTAACTGTCATGGGAGGACCTGCATGTATTTAAGAAACAGCGTTTACGATGACCTTCAGATTTGCCGTCACCTGCGGATGAAGCTTTATGGGGAGCTTATAAGTCCCCGAATTCTTGATGGGCTCCGAAAGCAACAGTTTTTTCTTGTCGACGTCATAACCAAGCTGCTCCTTGATGGCTGCAACAAGCTCCTTCGTGGAGACCGATCCGAAGCTCTTTCCGCCCTCACCCTCTCTGATCGAGACTGTGATGCTCTTCTGCTCGAGCTCGGCACAGAAGGACTTCGCCTCGTCGAGAATCTCCGCCTGCCTCTTGGCCTCCTGCGCTTTCCTGATCTTTAGGTCGTTCAGGTTCTTGGGCGTCGCCTCCACTCCGAGCTTCTTCGGAAGGATGAAGTTCCTCGCGTAGCCGTCGCTCACCTTGATGATGTCGTTCTTCTTCCCAAGGTTCTTTACATCTTCAAAAAGTATTATCTCCATAACTAATCTATCTCTCCGTTCTTTGTCATCTCTTCAAGCACGTTCTTGACCCTGTTCATGGCCTCGTCAACAGTGCAGTCCGCGAACTGAACACCGGCAACGCTCATATGACCGCCGCCGCCAAGCTTCTCCATGACGACCTGGACGTTGAGTTCGTCGATCGATCTGGCGCTCACGTAGATCTTGCCGTTGTAAGCGGTGAACACAAAGCTCGCGCGGATCCCGACGATGTCGAGGAGTTCATTTGCGACCTGAGCGCCGATGATAGTGGGGCTCTCAAGGTTACCCGCCTCACATGCCGAGAAAGCGTAGTGATCGAGGAAGGTCTCCGCAGAAGCGATTGCAGAAGCCTTCGCCATGTACTCCGGAAGCTCCGTCCTGAAGGCCTTTCTGATGCGCGTCACGTCGGCGCCGCTTCTCCTCAAGTACGCAGCAGCCTCGAAAGTCCTGACGCCCGTCTTGGTCAGGAAGTTGTTCGTGTCTATCATGATACCCGAGTACATCGCATCCGCCTCAGCGGGCTTGAGCTTGAGCCCTTCGTCGATATACTGCAGGATCTCCGCAACCATCTCGCAAGCAGACGAAGCGTAAGGCTCAACGTACGAGAGTACGGCCTTCTCGATAGCCTCTCCTGTCTGGCGGTGGTGGTCAAGGACCACGATGGTCTTTGCCTTGTCTATGAGCTGCGGGCATTCCGTGTAGGACGGTCTGTTGACGTCCACCACCACGAGCAGCGTGCTGTCGTCAACATACTCGAGTGCCTGTGCGCTCCCGATCATCATATCCTGATCGTAGTCGGGGTTGTCCACGAACCTGTTCACCACGGCCCTCATGGATGTGGTGATCTCGCTGACCACGATATGCGCCTTCTTGCCGAGCGTCTTTGCTATGCGGTATACGCCCACCGACGAGCCAAATGAGTCCGCGTCGCCCATGGAATGTCCCATGATGATGACTCTCTCCTTGGCCTCTATGAACTCGCGCAGGGCATGAGCCTTGACTCTCGCCTTGACCCTTGTGC
>JAGDDC010000267.1 GCA_017958245.1 Lachnospiraceae bacterium | reverse complement strand
GCATCCCTCCGCTCTATCACACGGGAGCAAAGATGCACTGGTTCGGCAGCTTCCTCGTCGGAGGAAAGGCCGTGCTTTTGAAAGGGACCAAGCCTGAGGTCATATTGAAGGCTGTGTCGAGGGAGCATTGCACCATAGTATGGCTGCTCGTTCCGTGGGCGCAGGATATACTGGATGCCATAGAACGTGGCGATGTAAAGCTTGAGGATTACGAACTTGACCAGTGGAGGCTGATGCACATAGGGGCACAGCCTGTTCCGCAGAGCCTCATAACACGCTGGAAGAAGGTCTTCCCGAAGCACGAATACGACACGAACTACGGACTCAGCGAGTCCATAGGACCCGGCTGCGTACATCTCGGCGTAGAGAACATACACAAGGTCGGAGCGATAGGAAAGGCAGGCTACGGCTGGAAGACGAAGATAGTTGACGAGAAGCGGAACGAAGTGAAGCGCGGAGACGTCGGAGAGCTCGCAGTATACGGCCCCGGCGTGATGGAGTGCTACTATAACGACCCGAAGGCCACTGAGGAGGTCCTCGCGGACGGCTGGCTCTACACGGGAGACATGGCTATGGAGGACGAGGACGGGTTCATCTTCCTCGTGGACCGCAAGAAGGACGTCGTGATAAGCGGCGGCGAGAACATCTACCCCGTGCAGATAGAGGATTTCATAAGGACCAACAACGCGGTCAAGGACGTGGCGGTGATCGGCGTGCCCGACAAGAGGCTCGGAGAGACCACTGCAGCCATAATCGAGGTGAAGGAAGGCTTCACGCTGACGGAGGAAGAGGTGAACAACTTCTGCTTAAAGCTTCCCCGTTACAAGAGGCCCCGCCACATAATCTTCACCGAGATACCCCGCAACCCTACGGGCAAGATCGAGAAGCCGAAGCTCAGAAAAATGTACGGCGGCGACGCCCTCGTGGCAGCACAGAACAGAGGATAGACGCGACATATACAGCATAAAAAAGAAGCGGGATGCCCCGCTTCTTTTGTTTTACAGTGTATCCGGCGTTTTGGAAACCTAGTCGGCTCTCCTGTTCCAGAGCTCGATCGCCTCATAGCGGCTTGCTGCTTCCTTGGTCGTAGCTCCGCACTCTGAGCATCTCACATAGTACTTGGTCGAGACTCCGCCCGTGATATCAAGTTTATCGACGACCTTCGCCTTTTCACTCCCGCAAAACGGGCACTTCTTCAATCCATTATCCATAGCGGTATCTCCATTCTCATGTATGTCTGACGTTCTTATTGATTTATTCTCCTAATTATACAACATCTTCCAAAAAAGCGCATTATTTTTTTAAAATTTTTCCGGGTCATGCCCCATTTTCTTCCTACTACCTCTCTGATTCCTTGACTCTGGTCCTTCTGCATGATAAAATAAGAAGTGACTTAATGACATCGTGTATTTTTGTTTCTGATATCACTCAGTGTGAAACGGAGCGTGCATGCAATATATTCTTGACTTTATCATATCCCACCCCATAGCCTTCGCGCTCATCGTTGTGATGACCGTCGCGGCTGCGTATCTCGGGCTTTGTCTGTACAGGCTCGTGAAGAAGCACCGCCTGATCGAGTCCGACAACGAGGAACACCTCGGCAAGAACAACATGATAGCTACGCTCAGCAGTGATTTTGACTATATCTGCCGCGTAAACTACATAACGGGGGACACAACCCAGCTGAAGGTCAGCGAGGACTTCAGGGATATCATCGATCATATCGCGTCATCATCACCCGAAGACCTGAAGATCGACAGGATATTCAACAGTCTCATCATACCCTCGGACATCCCTGCTTTCAGGGAACTCATGGTCCCTTCGGTCATCACCTCAAAGCTTGAGCAGAACAAGTCCTTCACCCATGATTTCAGGATCCTGCTCGGCGGCAGGGTGCTGTTCTTCAGGATGAAGGTGGTCGCGGACACTTCGAGCGAAAGCTGTATAGTGCTCGGACTCAGGAACATCGACACCGAGAGGCGCGAGGAGAGAGAGCGCCAGGAGCAGCTCTACATCATCGAG
>JAGDDC010000266.1 GCA_017958245.1 Lachnospiraceae bacterium | reverse complement strand
GCTTCATGGCCCCGTCTTCCGTCGAGATCCCGTCGATCTTCTTCATGAGGTAGATCACGTCCTTGTCCAGATCGGCAAGCTTCTTCTCGGCATTCATCTTCTTCTTGATGAGCCTGCACTCGTCATCCTGTCCGGAGAGGAGCCCCACATAGCCCAAAAAACCGGATATAAACTCCGCGGGTGCGCTGAGCATCTCGTAGTCCACCGCCTGTTTTTTGAAGCTGAGTCCCTCGCTGTCCGCAAGCGTCTCAAGCCCGCTCACCTCTGTGCTGAGGGCGCTTAAGTTCCATGCGCTCCCGGCAAGCATCGCATCCACATACTCTCTGTAGCTCTCCTGCGCTTCCTCCGCGCTCTTGCACACTCCGAACACGTGATACTCCTCAAAAAGCGGGGCGAAAAAGTCCGCGAAAAGGGACTCCGTCGCTGCTCCCGCGACGCTCGAAGCGACAGCTCTTCCCGAAGCCAGATAGGCAGATTCCAGGATGACGAGCATCATGGTGAGGATCAGGGAGAACACCAGTGTTAGAAAGACGGTGATCCCACCGCACTCCGCTCTTTTCATGTACCTCTCCTCCCCGTCCCTGCGCGTCCGCAGCCACGCATCAGCCTATGATCTTGTCGGCGTTCCCTGTGATCGCGTTGAAAGCCTTTGCCACCACCTCACCGATCTCGTCCTTGAAAATGATCACGAGTCCTATGAGAACAACCAGTATCAATATGATCTCCACAACTCCGATCGCCTCGTATTCTTTCTGTAAAGTCTTTTTCATAGCTAATCGGCCGGGCTTCGAGCCTGCCTTCCTCCTCTCCTTTTGTTCGGCGCAACTTTCTCCCCACAGGGAGACGGACTTTGCGCCTGTGCCGGGGCAGCCAAAAGCTCCCCCTCCTACAGCGGACCAAAGCTCATGAGCGCCGGCACCATGACTATCGCCATGACGATCACCAGCATGATGATCATCGGCGCGAGAAGCTTCGTGCCCGCCTCCTCGCCTTTTTGCTTCGCGTACTCCTTCAGACCTTCGAGCGACTCGTCGGCCTCTGCCCCGAGAAGCGGGATCAGCCCTTTGCTCCCATGTTTCAGGTTCGAAGTGATGATCTTGCACAGCTTCCTGTACTCTTTCAGATCACACCGCCGCCCGAATTGTTCTATGGCTGTAGTCTGACTCTTCCCAAGCTTCATCTCGTTGCTTGTTATCATCATTTCCTCGTACGCAAAATGCCGCTGCCTTGGCCTGATAAACTTCACATAGTCGTCGCAGACCTTGTCCCACGCTCCCCTCACGGTCATGCCCGCACTGAGCAGCAAAGACAGCTTGCCCACCACCTGTGCGTAGTCCCTCTTCATCTGGTCCTTCCTCTTTTTGATCCTGTTCTCACGGTCTTTTTTGAAGACGAAGGGAAGCAGGAATACCACGATGATCACGAGCAGTATGAGCGGCAGCGGTGACTCTCCACGTCTGTACCACGACAGCTCGTACCCTCCCGATGACCCTGGAAGACTTACGGCCGTTTCACTATAGTCGCCGCTTCGATCCTCAAGGTCGCGCAAGGCCTCCTTCTTTAGCTCCTCTTCAGCCGTGAGCACGGGAGGAAAGACCGTCAGGTCATATTTCCTTTCGACCTCGTATCCAAAATACTCCAAAACAACCTTCAGCACCGTTTTTTCGGGACCTTCGAGCTCTTTGTTCTTCAAAGTCCCATCGTACCTTACAAGCTTCATGTCGAGATCCGGGTAGCTCACCGTCACGTCTGTTCCGGGGACCTGATCGACGAGGTTCAGGTCGTTCCTCACACAGTCTCTTGACTCATTTGCACGGAAGATCTCATCCTCGACATAATCTGCCGCCCGCTCAAGGAGCGCTTCCCGTTCCTCTCCCTCAAGCCTCAGGCTTTCGATGTCAACACCCATCTCGAGCCCCTCCAGCCGCTCGTCCTGCGACGTGGCATCGAAGAAGAGATCGTTCCTTGCGGTTCCGAAGGATGGCCTTGAAAGCTCCGATACCGCCTCCCTGCCTCCTGTGTTTCCCTTCAGCAGGTATATCATGACAAGCGCCATCCCCGCAAACGCTATGAACAAGGCGATCAGCGTGTTCCTCTCCTGCTCGCTCTCCTGAGCCTTCTTCGCGTCCTCGCCGACATAAAGCCTCTCAAACTCTGTCTCCTCAGCCTTTAGCTTCGCTCCGGGAAGTATCCTCTTCCTGATCTTTAAGACCTTCTTTGCCAACGGAACAAGCCTTGTATAGAGGCTACTCTTTTTCTTCTTTCTATTACTCATGCTTCCTCACATCTTTATATCCACGATCCTGTCTGCAAGGTGCGAGGCGAAGAGGTATACAAGGAGTACCCCCGTCATGAAAGCCCTCCCCGCAAATGACGCGTACAGCCCCTCAACCATCGCTGCGGAAAACAGGTTCAGGTATACCAATATCCCAAAGGGGACGAGCTTCATGATCATGGTCTCAAAGCGCTTGGCTGCCGTGAGTGTCCTGATCTCGCGCCTGACCTCGTGCTTCATGAGTATCACGGACACCGTCTTGTCAACGATACCTATGATGTCGCCGCCCGTCCTCTTGGCGGTCACGAACACATCGGAGAAACTCTGTATGTCCTCAGTCCATTTCCTTTCCGCGAACTCAAGGAAGGCATTCTCAGCGCTCATGCTGTTCATGGTCTGCCTGTACATATACTCAAACTCACGAACAATGACGTCTTCCTCCGAATACAGGACCCTGAGGTCCGACGCCGCCACCTTGAGAGCGTTTTCCACCGAATACCCCGCTTCCATGGCTGCTGCCAGCGACCTGACCGCCTCGCAGAAATGATCCGTAAGCTCCCATTCGCTCTCACTGCGGGCTTTCTTTTTCGCCTTCTTCATGTATAGCGGTGTAAAGCATAAGAGGATCAGCGCGGCTATGAGACTCCTGTAGAACAAAATCCCGACCGCAAAGCACAGAGCCGCTCCTATGGCTGCGTCACGCAGACTTCGCTTCGATACCCGCCGCGATGAGCTTCCCCGTGCGTCTGAGAGTCTCCCCCGTCGCGACGAGCTTCCCGCGGACCTTTCGGTCTTCCAAAGCTTCACCGCTGTCAGCACCTCCCTCCTCGCGGAATTCAAACAGTTTCGCAAGCTCGATCTCGCCGTCCTTCTGTCCTCTGACCTCGCAGATCTCAAGCACCCTTCGCGACCCGTCCCTCAGCCTTCCGAGGTGTATGATCAGCTCGACCGCGGATGCGATCTGCTTCCTAACGGCCATGAGGGGTATCTCCGCGCCCAGAAGCACCATTGTCTCCAGTCTCGAGATACAGTCTGTCGGCGAATTTGCGTGTCCCGTGGACATGCCGGAGTGCCCCGTGTTGAGTGCCTGGAGCATATCTATGCATGCTCCGTCGCGCACTTCTCCCACTATCAGCCTGGTGGGACGCATCCTCAGAGCTGTCTTTATGAGGTCGCGGATCGTGATCTCGTTGTTGCCTTCAACGTTTGCGTTGCGGCACTCCATCCTGACGAGATTGGGGATCCCCTTGATCTGCAGTTCCGCGGAATCCTCTATGGTGATGATCCTTTCGTCTTTTGGGATAAAACCTGATAAAGCGTTCAGAAAGGTGGTCTTGCCGGAGCCCGTGCCACCCGAGATAAAGATGTTGTAGCCGCTCAGAACGAGCGACCTGAGAAAGTCTGCTGCCTCCGCGCTCACCGCGCCTATCTGCGTGAGCCTCTCCATGCTGATGACGTCTTTTTTGAACTTTCTGATCGTCACGATCGGGCCGGAGAGCGATACCGGCGGCAGGACTATGTTGACTCGCGAACCGTCTGTAAGCCTTGCGTCAACGATAGGAGAGGATTCGTTCACGATCCTGTTCGAACCCGAAGCGATCTGCTGCACTATGTCAGACAGCTTGTCCGGCGGCTCGAAACACAGGTCTGCGCGCGCGATCCTGCCCTCCTTCTCAACGACGATGTGGTCCGGTCCGTTGACCATGATCTCCGTTATCTCCTCGTCTTCCACCAGGTCCTGCAGGACATCCAGCCTCCTCAGGGAATTGAAGACGGCGCGCTTGAGCTTTCTCTTGTCTTCAAGCGAGATGTACTCCCTGTGACCTCTTCTGGTCACAGCCTCATCTATCAGCTCCTTGAGCTCGTCCTCGCTGCAGTCGCGGTACATGTCCGCCCGCTCCATTATCTCGGACGCAAGCTCGCGTTTTGTAGATCTGTCCATATACTCCTTCCGAAAAACAATGAATGTCAGCCTCAGATCAGGCTTCCTGTGTCAGCCTCAAACCGGGCTTCCTGTGTCAGCCTCAGATCAGGCTTCCTGTGTCAGCCTCAAATCAGGCTTCCTAGGACTATCCGGCCAGGCACTCTTCTACGAACTGGCCGAGCCTGCCCGTCACGAAGCGCTCATATCCGGTGCTTCTCTGTGTCAGCGCATCATCAAACGGAACTTCTATGCGCTTTACTTTGTCGAGAACCGCCTCCCCCGATATGAATCTGATCTGCCTGCACCATTCCTCGTATCTGTCGCTCTCTTCGCCCTTTTTCTTGCCGGGCACATATATGATATCGCTTGCCATCAGTATCTCCATGCTTGAGACATCAAACTCCCCGACGTCTATGACAACGATCTCGTAGCCCAATGCAGTGCTGACCGTCTCTATGAAGCTTCGCATCCTTCCGAGGTTGAAGTCAAACACATCATACCAGTGAGCGACCCCGCCTATGTAGTCCAGTCTGTCCACATGGCGGATCACACTCTTTATCTTCTCGGCGAGCTTGTTCTCGTTCTCTGCCATATAGTAGACGATATCCGACAGACCCTGCGATTCCTCGCGGTTCTCCTTGTCCGGGATCGTCAGGAACGGATCGAAGCTCACGAATAGAGTCTTCCTCTCTCTCGAGCACCTGAGCGCGTAGCTGAAGGCGAACGTCGATTTGAAACACCCTCCCTCGGGCGAGCAGACAGCAACCAGACCCTGTCCCTTTATGAGCCCCTTCGTCTCGATCCGTCCTCCCTCCGCGGTGTAGAACCTCACGATATCCTCCGCGATCTCGCGTCCGGAGTGATATTTGAACACCGACCTTATGCCGTTGCCCTCATCCAGATAAGAGTACTCCGACAGGGCGTACACGTGGTCAACGCCGCACCTTCCTTCGATCCCGCCTCTGACGAACTCCTCGTCACACAGCAGGATCTCGATCTTGTTGTTCTCCATGTATGCTTTCAGACTGGTCTCCGTGCTGAAGGATACGGTCCTGAACCCAAAGCCGTCCTTGGTGTTCAGGTAATCCTTCAGTCTCACGCAATACGCCTCGTCCTCGGAAAGCAACGCTATGACCTTCTCCAACTTCTCTCCCTCCTCGTATCTTAGTTGCAGGCGGTGGCGTTCTGTCCTCAAAAGTCAGGCGCACTTCCCCCGTGCACAGTCTTCTGCGGACTCCCCGGTGCCTTCCCGCCCGAGTCGTGAGGCAATGATAAACCGCCCCCCGGGGTGCTGTCAATCGATTTTGAAATCTTTGGAAGAGTCTCCGAAATTGTTTCCCCGCGTTTGGACAATCTGTCCGCAAGAACGAAACCGGCCAAAAAACAAATCCGTCATTTGACACAAATCCGGGCCTCGGATTTCGTCATTTTGTCGAAGCACGTATCCAATGATTAAACCCCGGATGCTCAAAAAAGAAAAGATAAAGAGCATGGCCGAAGCCATGCTCAGGGATTATCTAAAACAGAAAAAAGAGGATCATGCGGCAACATGCCGTTCTATACGCGTCGCGCTTCTCGGGGACGTGAACGTGATCATAGATATCTCAAGAAGCACTGAGTACCACGTTCCCTTCGACTACGATCCCGCAGACCTCGCCGAGGCTCCCATAGGTGTGACAAGGGAGGACGAGGAGCTGTACGCGAAGATCCCCGTACACGAAAGAAAGAAGCGCAAAAAACCGGAAGAACAGTCTTAGATCAGCAGATCTCCGAACCTCCCGGAAGCTCCTTCTCGGGAACCATGAGCGCGAGATCTCCGCCCTCTCCCTCGGCACACAGGAGCATGCCCTGGGATTCGATGCCCGCAAGAACGGCGGGCTTGAGGTTCACGAGTACCATCACACGCTTGCCCACCATCTGCTCGGGGGTGTAACTGCTCTTGATCCCGGAGACGATAGTCTTTACATCGTCTCCGATCTTTACCTTCGAGCACAGGAGCTTGCGGGAGTTTTTGACCTCCTCGCAGGCGATGATCTCGCCCACCCTGAACTCGAGCTTTGCAAAATCGTCATAGGAGATGATATCCTTGCTCGGGAAATGACCCCCGACCGAGGACTCAGGTGCAGCGGCCTCTTCCTTCGCCTGCTCCGCCTTTGCAGCCTCCTGCTTCTCCTCTATCTCTTTAAGGAGCTTTGCCGCATCTATCCTTGCAAAGATGATCTCGGGCGACTCCGTAACCTTCGTTCCCTCCTTGTACAGGCCAAAGCTTGAGAGCTCGTCAAATGCTCTGAGGGGCGCGTTTATCTGCCCGCTCACGCGGTCTGCGGTCTCGGGCAGGAAGCTTGACAGGAGCGATGTCCCGATAGCGATCGACTCAACGAGGTTGTAGAGCACGGTCGCAAGGCGGTCACGTTTGCCCTCTTCCTTCGCGAGCGCCCAGGGCATAGTCTCGTCTATGTACTTATTGCAGCGCTTGAAGAGGTTGAATATCTCCGTGAGAGCGTCCGCAACGCGGAGTTCGTCCATCTTGGAAGCGACTACTGCGGCAGTTCCCGTAACGACCTTCTTCAGGTCCTCGTCAACGGGCTCAGCAACGCCCGGGTTCGTTACGATGCCGTCAAAATACTTGTTGAGCATCGATACCGTACGGTTCACAAGGTTTCCGTAGGTGTTCGCGAGCTCGGAGTTGAACCTCTCTATCATGAGCTCCCACGTGATCACGCCGTCGCTCTCAAAAGGCATCTCATGGAGCACGAAATACCTGACTCCGTCGACACCGAAGTAATCCGCCATCTCGTCCGCGTACATTACGTTGCCCTTGGACTTGCTCATCTTGCCGTCGCCCTGGAGCAGCCAGGGATGTCCGAACACCTGCTTCGGCAGCTCCACATCGAGCGCCATCAGCATGATGGGCCAGTAGATGGTGTGGAATCTCAAGATATCCTTTCCGATCAGATGGAGGTCTGCCGGCCAGTACTTCTTGAAGAGCTCGCCGTGGTTGCCGTCCGCGTCATATCCGAGACCTGTTATATAGTTGCTCAGTGCGTCGATCCATACATACACAACGTGCTTGTCGTCAAAGTCCACGGGGATGCCCCATTTGAAAGAAGTCCTCGACACGCACAGATCCTGGAGACCGGGGCGCAGGAAGTTGTTCATCATCTCGTTTCGCCTGGACTCGGGCTGTATGAACTCAGGGTGCTCCTCGATGTGCTTGATCAGCCTGTCCGCGTACTTGCTCATCTTGAAGAAGTAAGCCTCCTCCTTGGCGGGCGTACAGGGCCTGCCGCAGTCGGGGCATTTGCCGTCCTTGAGCTGCGAGGGCGTGAAGAAGGATTCGCAGGGCTTGCAGTACATGCCTTCGTAGAAGCCCTTGTATATGTCGCCCTTATCGTAGAGCTTTTTGAATATCTTCTTGACCTGCTTTTCGTGGTCTTCGTCGGTCGTGCGAATGAAACGGTCGTATGAGGTGTTCATGAGATCATAGATCCTCTTGATCTCGCCTGTCACGTTGTCCACGAACTGCTTCGGCGAGAGTCCGGCTGCGGCAGCCTTTTCCTCGACCTTCTGTCCGTGCTCATCCGTACCCGTCATGATACGGACATCATAACCCTGGTATCTCTTGAATCTCGCGATGCTGTCCGCGAGCACGATCTCGTAAGTGTTGCCGATATGCGGTTTTCCCGATGCATAAGCGATCGCTGTCGTGATATAATACGGTTTTTTCATATGCCAAAGGCCGCAGCACAGTCCCTGCGGCGCTCCCCCTTTCCGTGCGGAACGTCATTTAAAGTCTACTTGATTATACATGATATGCGCTTTTTTTCAAATGATTTTTCTTCGCCTTGAATTATCCTGCAAGACTAAAGCATTTCACCGGATCAGTCCATGCCGAGCTTCTTCTTTAACTCTTCCACCGCAACGTCGAGCTGATTGTCCTCCGTCCTGTTCTCCATCAGGATCGAGCGGTATTTCTCGTCCAGCTGCACTTCCACGTCGGGCTCTATGCCGATATCGTGGATGCAGGTCCCGTCGGGAAGATAGTAATGAGAGTTGGTGAACTTGAAGCCCTCCTTACCTCCGACGAGCGTGAAGGTGTACTGAACGATACCCTTGCCGAAAGTCTTCTCACCCACCAGAGTGACGTCCTTGTAGTGCTTCAGGGCGCCTATGAAGATCTCCGAAGCAGACGCGGTATACTCATTTGCGAG
>JAGDDC010000265.1 GCA_017958245.1 Lachnospiraceae bacterium | reverse complement strand
GCTGCGGACTGATCTGTGTGACCGTTACGGGACTTGTGCTCGGACTTCTTGAGGTGATCTTCAGCAGGCAGCTGCTTGGGATATACACCTCGAGCCCTGAGGTCATCGAGGCCGGTGTTACGAGACTCATGTACATCGCATCCATCTACTTTACCTGCGGTGTGATGGACGTTATGGTCGGTGCACTGCGCGGAGTCGGTTACTCCGTGATGCCCATGATCGTTTCGCTCGTCGGTGTCTGCGGGGTGAGACTTGTATGGATCGCGACCGTGTTCGGTATTGAGCAGTACCACAGAGTCGAGACTGTTTATATTTCTTACCCGATCTCGTGGATAGCGACATTCCTCGTGCATGTCGTGACCTACTTCGCGGTACGCAAGCGTGTGCTCGCACGCATGTCGGGCAGGACGACGCGCCCGGAGGCTGCTGTCTCGGGCGAAAAGAAGTGATTTAAGGATTACAGATGGAAAAGCTGGTGGTTATTGCCGGGACGAACGCATCCGGCAAAAGTGATCTGGCGGTGAAGATCGCCCAAGCCATAGAAGGCGAAGTGATCTCCGCTGATTCAAGACAGGTCTTCAAAGGACTTGACCTCGGAAGCGGCAAAATCACCGTTCCCGAGATGCAGGGTGTGCCGCATCACCTTTTGGATGTAGCGCAGCCCGGGGATTATTTCTCACTTGCTCATTATCAGAAGCTTGCTTACGAAGCGGTGGATGACGTTATCGCAAGAGGCAGGATCCCGCTCCTTACGGGAGGTACGGGACTCTACATCAACGCCGTGGTCGACGGCTACGAGCTCGAACCCGGTGAACCCGAGAGCGCGGTTCGCGAGCGTGTCGAAGGGATGAACTGCGAGGAGCTTCTTGAGATCGTGAGAAATTCCGACCCCGAAGGAGCGGAGAGACTCGATCCTCACAACAAGCGCAGGCTCGAACGTGCGGCTGAGAAGATCCTGACGGGCAAGAAGCTTGAAAACAGATCACATAAGCGTTACGAGACTCTTGTCCTCGGTGTTACGTGGCCGAGGGAGGAGCTTTACGAAAGGATCAGGGTAAGGCTCGACAGGCGCCTCACGGAGAACATGATAGGCGAGGTCGAGGGGCTCAGAGCCGCCGGAGTCAGTGATGATTTCCTCTACAGGCTCGGGCTTGAATACAGGTACATACTGCTTTATCTGCAGGGGAAGTTCGCTTCGTACGAAGCGTTTTACGAGGAGCTTTTCAAGGAGATACGTCATCTCGCCAAGGAGCAGATGACATGGTTCAGGAAGAGGACGGACATCGTCTGGATCGACATGAAGGACGACCCTCTCGGCAGGGCGCTTGAAAAGATAGATGCATTCCTGAAAGGTGACTGAAGAGGATGCATTTTGGGAAACGGTCGGAGCAATTATGACATGAAAGGAGGCAGATCATGAGACTGATAATCGTGACGGGCATGAGCGGCTCGGGCAAGACCAAGGCGCTCGACATACTGGAAGACAACGGCTTCTACTGCCTTGACAACCTCCCTGTCAAGATCCTGCCCGAGTTCATGAACATGATCCTGAGGCTAGACGATTTCTCGAACAAGGTCTGCATCACGGTGGATGTGCGCAACAGCGAGATGTCGGCGGGAGCGTTGAGGACGCTCACTTCACTTTCGAAGCTCGTGTCGCTCAAGATCATCTTCCTTGATTGTGACAACTCGGTTCTGCTGAAGAGGTACAAGGAGACCAGAAGACTCCATCCTCTCATGATGTCGGACAACAAGCTCGATCTTACTCAGGCCATCGAGCAGGAGAGGAAGATCCTCGAACCGATCAAGGCTAAAGCGGATTACATCATCGACACTTCGCTCCTGACTACGGGAGACCTGAAGGCAAAGATCAACGAATTCCTCCCGGAGGGTGACAAACCGGGACTTACGCTTGCCTTCACGGCATTCGGATACAAATACGGGATACCGGCTGACTGCGACGTCGTCTTCGACGTGAGGTGTCTGCCCAATCCCTTCTATATCGAAGAACTGCGTACCAAAACAGGTGAGGATCATGAGGTCAGGGACTACGTCATGTCCTGCCCGGAATCGCAGGAGCTCTTTGACAGGATAACAGCCTACCTCGACAGCGCGATCCCCATGTACGAACGTGAGGGAAGGTCGCAGCTCGTGGTAGGGCTCGGTTGCACCGGAGGGCAGCACAGATCCCTCACCTTTGCGATCCTTCTGGCAGAGAGGTACAAAGAGAAAGGCTTTGCGGCAAGTGCTTTTGCTCGCGACAGCGAGCGTAATGTCAGGAAATATCTCTGACGGTACCGGAGGTTTGTTGCGGAATATGCGGCATCACTACAGTTCAAAAGGGGTGGCTTGATGGAAGATACCGTAAAAAACGAACTCTTGAATTTTGCTTACAAGACCTTTACCGAGAAAGACGGTTACAAGGCTATCATGGAAGTCTTTGAGCGTGTCGGCGAGACACTCGATCTCGACGCACTGCTCACGTTCCGCACGAGCGAGACTCCTTTCCTGCTCGAAACGGAGGAGGTTTGGGAGCGTACCCCGCTTGTCGGAGACCGCAGGCTTCTGATGGACTATCGTGACAATGAGAACTGGCTCAAGCTCAACCCGTACCGGGAAGACGTGCGTGTCTACCGGGTCGATGACACGACGGATCACGGACTTGAGACCATGAGCCGCGGGCTGGTTGAATCGACGGGTGTGACCGCTTTCGTGGCATGCGCCATGTCGAGCGGCAGGGACTACGTCGGTGAGCTCGTTTTTGCTTACAGGCGCGGACCCAGAGTCTGGGACGAGTCGGACATCACGTTCATGAAGCAGCTTGCAAGGATCCTTTATAAGATTGTGGCGAGGGACAAGAGGAACGAGGCCAGACGATTCATCCTTGCGGAGGCCGAGAACATGGTTTCCGAGGCCGGCAATGCCACCAGCCAGTTCCTTACAAACATTTCGCATGAGCTGAGAGCACCGATCAATTCCATCACGGGTATGTCATCGATCCTCAGACACAACATAGATAACCCCGAGATCGCGGGTCAGTGCCTCGACCGCCTCGACAAGGCAGTCAGGCAGCTCATGGACAGCATGAGCAACTGTGTTGACACCTCGATAATCGACGGAGACAGGCTCCTTGTCGATATGTCGTGGTTCAAGCCTTCGGACCTTGAGGAGGATGTCAGAAGGGTCTATGGACCTCTCTGCGATGTCAAGAATCAGACTCTTGAATTTGAGTATGAGAGCGGCATGATCATATATTCGGATTTCACCAAGATCATGAGGATACTCGCAAAGAGGTTATGGATGCATTTATCGTATGCCGTGACATCTTTATCGACAAACTCAAAGACTATGGACCGTCGTGGAGGATT
>JAGDDC010000264.1 GCA_017958245.1 Lachnospiraceae bacterium | reverse complement strand
TCAGGCGTCACCATCACCACGTCGGCCCGCGCCTTCCCGGTCCGTTTTTCCTCGAGGATCCTGATCTTCCCGTAGGTCTCCTCGAGAAACTCAAACAGGGCCTCTCTTATGTCGCTGTCATGCGCAGTCATCGATCCCATCAAACCACCTCTATCAAAGCAGGGTCCCGGCAAATGACCCACACATACCCCAAACCCTTCTCTCAGCAGTTGCCGATATAGACGTACTCGAGCTTCTCCTTCGCTATGCCCGCGAGCAGGTATATGAGCTCAACATCCGTCGGCTGCTCGTCCTCCATCCTGTACCTCGGGAAGAACCGCGTGACGTGCAGCGGGATCTTTGAGCCGCCTTCCAGCGAAGCGACCCACGAAGACAGCTTCTCCATCTCCCCGGGCTCCGAGTTCATCCCCGGCACGATCAGGCTCGTCAGCTCCACGTGGCAGGTCCTGTGCGCCTTTTCTATGAAGCTCTTTACGGTCTCAAGATCGCCTTTTAGTATCTTCTCGTACACCTCGGCCTGGAAGCTCTTCAGGTCTATGTTCAGCGCGTCGACCCACGGCAGCACCCTGTCCGCGATCTCGCCGTTTACGCAGCCGTTGGTGACCAGCACCGTCTTCATGTCGTGCTGCTTAAGGAGCTTTGCGGTGTCGATCACGTACTCGTAGCTTATGAGCGGCTCGTTGTAGGTGAACGCGACTCCTATGTTGCCCTTGCTCTTGTACTTGAGCGCAGTCTTTAAAAGGTTCTCGGGCGATATGTAGGCGTTTTGCATCTCCTCGGTGTCAAAGTACCTGACAGACCGCGTCGAGATCTCATAGTTCTGGCAGAAGGGGCATCTTAAGTTACAGCCGAAGCTCCCGAAGGAGACGATCCTGCTGCCCGGAAAAAACCTCTTTAATGGCTTTTTTTCTATGGGGTCGAGAGCAAGAGACGCAGCTATCCCGTAGTTTAACGGGGTTGTCCCGCCTTTCCCCGAGGCCCTCAGCTCATCGCCGCAATCCCCGGCCCTGAGCGCGTCCGGAGACTCTTCGCCACTGTACCCTCTTGCGCCGCACGCCCCTATGTCTCCCGGGGAGAGCCTGCACGCGTGGGGGCAGACATTGCAAATGATCATTTCAGACATGTCTTATTACCTCGAATCTCTGCATTTTAAAATCTCTCTCACCCTCGGAAAGCCCTGCCTTTTTGAGCGCTATCGCGACCTGCTCATCGACTGTGTCGACTCCGTCGAGGTTTGGCAGGAGCAGACCTCTCTTGTGACCCTTGGACACTATCACACCATATCTCTTGACATCCAGCTCGTCCTTTGAAGCTATGTCCTCCGCATCGGACAGCACGTCAACGTTTATCTCCAGCAGCTCGAGCTCATCGGGCCTTATGGGATCGAACCTCGGATCCCTCGTGGCCGCAGATATCGCATTCTCTATGATCTCGCGCCCTATGCAGTCATACACAGCGGCGATGGTCCCTATGCAACCCCTTAGCTTCCCCTCTTTGTGGATGGAGACGAAGACGCCCGCCCTGTCTTTTAGGATCTCATCCGGAAGCTCCGCGGGAAGCTTCAGTTTAGCTTTCTCCCTCACGAAGAGCTCGACGGTCTCGCGCGCAAGCTTCACGAAAGGGTCTTCATTTGCCCGTCTATCGGCGAGCTGCGAGAGCTTCTT
>JAGDDC010000263.1 GCA_017958245.1 Lachnospiraceae bacterium | reverse complement strand
TGCAACCGCCTGCCCCTCCTCTTCGGGGCGGCACCCGAGCAGCTCCCAGACAGTTGCGGTGTCTGACACCTTGAACTCTCTGTACTCTCTCCTGCCCTCGTCTCCAAAGCCGCATATACCCGAATAATCACAGTATTCGCAGCCGGTGTGTCCTCCGTACTTGTAGGGCACCGCACCGGTCTCGCCGGAGAGTATCTCCTCGCAGGCCTGTTCCATCTTCTCCTCGAGGTGAGCCGTGAGAGCTGTTATGTCCTTCGTGCTTGCGACGACCTTTTTGTCGAGTATTGAGTTCGCGTCGGTGCTCACGTTGATGACGGCCGAGACGGCCTTCTCCCTCAGATGTCCGTTCTCATAGGTCATCTCGCCATCCTGCACGCCTATGGCCTCGGGCATGGAGTTGGAAAGCCCCGTCATCTTCAGCTCTTCGTCCCTCTTGTCCGCCTTTTTTTCGTCAACTATTGGATCGCCTATCAGGTAATAATACATCCCCGCAGGCACTCCCTCCACGGGCCCGGCCTGCTTACCTTCTACGCCTGCCTGCGCACTTTCCTGTGCTCCCTGCGTACCTTCTCCGCCTGCCTGCACATATTCCGTGGCTTTCTTCGCAGCCTCCTGACCTCTCTCCTTGGCCTCCCGCGCCCTGCGGGCTGCTTCCCTCGCCTCGAGCGCTATCTTCATGCCCTCCTTCATGTATATACCGAGCTGGAGTGAGAGGCCGAAGTACAGCTTGCTCAGATCGAACGACCTCTTGCCCGACTTGTAATCCACTATCCTCAGGTAGAGCTTCCCGTCCCTCTCGCACACATCCATCCTGTCGATCTTGCCCGTAAGCTTCATATATCTGCCTTCCTGGGCAAATGCCTCCTCGAAGAACGCAGGCTCCATGCTGCCCGCCCTGATCTGTTTGAGGATGGTGTCGACCGTCCTCCTCATGATCCTCTCGAGCATCTTTGTCATGTACTCGTTTTTCGCGCTACTCTTCAATATGTCGTTCCCATACTCCGAGACCGTGTCCTCTATACTCTGCGCAAGATATCGCTCCTTTGCGTCATCCTCGAGCTTCCTCCAGGATATCCCGTCACGCTTTAGGCTCCTGCAGAAGTTCTCGAGCACGCCGTGGTAGAGGGTCCCGATGTCTCTCGAACCCACCTCGTAGAGCTTCCTCTCCTCAAGCTCCAGCCCGTATCTCGCAAAATGCGCGAAGGCGCACGAAGCATACAGCTCGAGCCTCGTGATGCTGCCGCGGACCACGTCCCCGTACAGGGCGCGCGCGTGCTTCTCGTCAATGCACTCGGCCGATCTGTCCTTTGAGTAAGCCTCAAATATCCTTGTGAGCATCTCTCCGTGCTCTTTTTTGTTCTCCTCATAGAGAGTGTGGAGGACGTCGTGGTCTGCGATCCCATCTTCACTCACCGCAAATGAGAGACTCATGAGTCCGCCGTCGCTCGAGAGCACAGCGTCGTAGAGCCCGTCCTTTCCTGCGTCCCCGGCTGCGGTCCTCGTCTCCACCTTTCCAAAGAGCTTCTTCACCCTCTCCACCACGTACGAGGGCTTGACGGGCTTCCCGTCGCCGCCTAAGGCGCAGAAAGACAGATACAGCTTCTCGGAAGGCTTTGTCATGTTCAGATACAGATAAAACTCCGAGAGATAAGACTGCTGCCTCGCGGTAGGCGCAAGCTCAAAGTCGTGCTCCCCGAGAAACTCCCTGTCGGCGTCCGAGAGCACTCCGCCCGCTGCTGCCTTCTTCGGGATCTTCGCATCGCTGACTCCCAGGAAGAAGAGTATCTTTATGTTTCCGAGCCTCGTCCTCTCTATGTCGCCTATGATGACGCTCTCGTTCGAGGGCGGGAGCTTCCTGAGCTTCGCCTCCCTGAAACCGGTCTCAAGGATCGCAGCAAACTCTTCCGGCGCCATGACCTCATCGCCGAGCAGCGATTCCAGCCTGTCGAGCACGCCAGAGAGCCCTGCTGCCGTCTGGTCGAAGATCCTCTTCTCCTCGAGGTCCGCAAACGGCCCGGTCTCACTCTCACACACATGCGACGCAAAAGTGTATACTGCCTCGAGCTTCTCCCTGACCGTGGCCTTTTTGTCGCCAAGTACCTTGTCGAGAGGCGATGCAAATGCATACACCTTCTCCCTCATCTCGTTTATCCTGTCAAGCTCTATGCTCCTGTGGGTCTTGTAAGTCCTGGTCCACTCCCTCGCCCAGGCCTTCCTTCCCCTGATACCTAGCGCCAGGACATAGTTTTCAAGCTCGTCGCACTCATCCTGCCCAAGGACCTTCGCCCCGGATCTGAGCATCCGAAATACCGACTCGTAGGAGAAATCTTCAAGCGACACCTCCATCGCAGCCCTCAGAGCCTCGACGAGCCCCGTCCCGATGAGGTCCTGCTTCTCGTCAACAAAGCAGGGGATCCCTATGCGGGTGAGCTCCGCCTCGAGCAGCCGGCCGTACTCCGACACATCCGAGCACACGACGGCCATCTCGTTCCCTTTCACTCCGCTCCTTATATATCTCTTCAGCTCGCATACGGCCGAGAAGACCTCGTCGCGCTTGTCCCTGCAGTCTAAAAAGATGATGCTGTCCTGATCTTCCGCATAGACTTCGGTCCTGCTCCGGAAGATGTTCCTCTCGAGGTGCGCGAGCGCAGGGGCGTCTGCAAACCTCTTCGGGCTGCCCCCGAGCGTGTGGGTCTTCACGTCAACTCTTGCGAGAGCAGCAAGCTCCGAGAGCTTCCTCGCGGTCTTGTAGCTCAAGTAGAACAGGTTCGATTCCTTGAGGCTGCGCCCCGCCTCCTTCTCGCTCATGGTGAGCGTCACATGCACGTCTGCCGCTCTCCTCATCAGTACTTCGATCAGCTTGAACTGAGAGGGGGAGAAACCCGTGAACCCGTCGAGACAGACGGTGCAGCCGCCGAGCATTTTTGAATCCTCCGCGGCAATGCAGGCCATATCAAGGACCTCCTCGCCCGTCAGGTAGTGTTCGCTCAGGAATTCCCCGTAAGCCTTGTATATCTTTCGTATATCCTTCAGCTTGTTCTTCATGAGAGGCTTGTCCTTCGCGAGCTCTATCATCCTCTCGAGGTCTCTGTCCTCTACCCTGTACTGGGAAAGCTCCGATATGACTGACTTTATCTCATCCACAAAGCCCTGTTTGGACGCATTTGCCCCATACACGTCGAGCTCGTCGGAGAGCCCTATCAGGAGCTTTTTTACTATCATGCTCTTGCCCGCGTCGTCGAGCAGCACGCGGTCGCCCTCGCCCTTCTCC
>JAGDDC010000262.1 GCA_017958245.1 Lachnospiraceae bacterium | reverse complement strand
CTTGTGGTTTGCGACCAAGGACACCATCTCCAAGAAGTACGATCACAACTTCAAGGACATATTCCAGGAGGTTTTCGACAGGGATTACAAAGAGAGGTTTGACAAGGCAGGCATCGAGTACTTCTACACGCTGATCGACGACGTCGTTGCCCGCGTGATCAGGAGTGAGGGTGGATATATATGGGCCTGCAAGAACTACGACGGCGACGTCATGAGCGATATGCTCGCGACGGCCTACGGCTCTCTTGCCATGATGACCTCGGTGCTCGTGTCACCCGACGGCAACTACGAGTTCGAGGCTGCGCACGGCACGGTGCAGAGGCATTATTATCAGCACCTTGAGGGCAAGGAGACGTCGACGAACCCCGTTGCCACCATATTTGCATGGTCGGGAGCACTGAAGAAGAGAGGAGACCTCGACGGCCTTAAAGACCTCGCAGACTTCGGAGAGAAGCTTGAGAAGGCCACCATAGCAGTGATCGAGGACGGCATCATGACAAAGGATCTGTACTCCATTACCACGAACAAGGGGGCAAGGCAGGTCAACAGCCTCGAGTTCATAAAGGCCATCAGGGAGAAGCTGTCATAGGACAGGACCGCAAAGGAGACACAATGGAGATAAAAGAAGCCGCTATGGCGGGAACATTTGAATCGAGCGACGCCCAGGTCACAATCGAGCCCTGGGACGACGGGATCGACCTCTCCATAAAGAGCAGCGTCATGAACCAGTTCGGAAGGCAGATCAGGGCGACCGTGCTTGAGACTCTGGAGAGGCTCGAGGTAAAGAACGCGAGAGTGACCGTGGTCGACAAGGGGGCGCTTGACTGCACGCTGAAGGCGAGGGTCGAGTGCGCAGTCTACCGCGCGAACAAGATCACAAAGGACATACCCTGGGACAAGTCGGTTAGAGAGTAGCTTTAAGAAAGACTTTCAGAGAGGAGAGCCGCAAAAGCGGCAGGAAAAGAGATGTCGCATCCGGATCTAAAGCGCCTCAGGAGGACCATGATGTTCCTCAACGCGCAGAAGCCGGGTCTCATCAAGGACCCGCACATATACAAGCCCGACAGCATCATGCTCGATCTCGAGGACGCTGTGGCTATGAGTCAGAAGGACGCAGCGAGATTTTCACTGTATCACGCGCTCAAGACCATTGACTATCACGGTGTAGAGAGAGTAGTGAGGATCAACGGCCTCGACACGGACATGTGGAGGGAGGACGTGAGATGCAGCGTCGCAGGAGGCTGCGATTCGATCAGGATCCCGAAGGTCGAGAGCGGTAAGGACGTAAAGACCGTAGAGCAGGCTGTGACCGAAGCGGAGAGAGAGTTTGGAAGGCCGGAGGGCAGCACGCTGCTCATGGCGGCCATAGAGTCAACAAAGGGAGTTTTAAACGCACTTGAGATATCGCAGGCTTCTGAGAGGCTTTTTGGTATCGCGCTTAGCGGCGGTGATTACACTAAGGACCTCCAGACAGTCATATCAGGCACGGGCGTCGAACTCGCCGGAGCGAGACAGCACCTCATCATAGCTGCGAGAGCAGCGGGTGTACAGTGCTTCGACACAGTGTTCACCGATCTCGACAACATGGAGGGATTTGAAGCCGAGGTAAAGATGATCAAGGCCATGGGGTACGACGGCAAGTCGATAGTGAACCCCAGGCAGATAGCCGTGGTCCACAAAGTGTTCACCCCCACTGAGAAGGAGATCATCTTCGCGGAGGAGGTCGTGAGAGAGATCAGGGAGAAGACCGCGCAGGGCATAGGTGTCTTCACGGTGAACGGAAAGATGATCGACATAGCTTTCCTCCCGGGCGCAAAGAGGACGCTCGCTCTTGCGAGAGCAGCCGGAGTGTACGACGGAGAGGAAGACATTTAGCCGCGGAATCTGCGACTACATCGGTGACAAGGAGCATATTATGATCAACAGTGTTGGAAGAGATATACCGGACGAGCTGTTAGAGGGCGGAAAACAGGTCTACCGCGGGGCATTTTACAGGCACAACAGCACTTACAAAAAAGCTTCGCCGACCGTGAGAGGCATCATTTCCCCTGAGGAGAGCAAGCTCGTAGGTTCTATCAGGGAAGTTCTTGACAAATGCGGCATAAAAGACGGCATGACCCTGTCTTTCCATCATCATTTCAGAGAGGGCGACTACGTGGCCGCAATGGTCATGAAGGAAGTCCACGAGATGGGCATAAAAGACCTGACGATCTGCGCTTCGTCCCTCGGAAAGGCACAGGCTTCTTTCGTGCCAATGATAGAGGACGGCACTATAACAGGCATTCAGTCGAGCGGTGTCAGGGGACCGATAGGTGAGGCCATATCCGCGGGCAAGTTAAAGACCGTCGCGATCATGCGCTCGCACGGAGGAAGAGTAAGAGCCATAGAGGAGGGCGACGTCCACATAGACATAGCCTTCATAGGCGCGCCCACCTCGGATGAGTACGGGAATCTGCGCGCAGTAGGCGGGAGATCTGACTGCGGAGTCCTGTCCTACGCATACGTCGACGCAATGTATGCGGACAAGGTCGTCGCGATAACAGACTGCCTCGTGCCTTTCCCAAACCTTCCGTCAAGCATTTCCCAAGTGAACGTGGACTACGTAGTGAAGGTGGACGAGATAGGCGATCCCGAAAAGATAGCGAGCGGAGCCGCAAAGCCTACGAAGGACGTGCGAAACCTCATGATGGCGAACTACTGCACGCAGTTTGTAGTGAACACGCCTTACTTCAAGGACGGTTTCTCGTATCAGACGGGAGTCGGAGGGCCTTCGATCGCCTCGACGCTCTACCTCGGAGAGATCATGAGGGAGCGCGGCATAAAGATGGGACTCGGACTCGGCGGCATAGCCGGTCCCATGTGCAGACTCCTGAAGGAAGGCCTCATAGAGAAGCTTGTGGACACGCAGGATTTTGACACGGAGGCCATAGAGTCGATCAGGACGAACCCGAACCACTTTGAGATAACGGGATCGGAGTACGCCAATCCCATGAACAAGGGCGCTTTCGTGAACAAGCTTGATTTCGTGATACTCGCGGCGCTCGAGGT
>JAGDDC010000261.1 GCA_017958245.1 Lachnospiraceae bacterium | reverse complement strand
GCACATGGACAGCAAGGAGCTCAGGTATGCTGTCAGAGTTCACATAGATCAGCTTGAATTTCTCGAAGCCACCGGCCGGAGACTCAGGGTCGCGGATGTACTCTATCGCCTCGTAGTAAGCAGCGTAGGCCTTTTCTTTCTTTGTCGCAGCCTCTGCCCTTGCGGGAGCGAAAGCTCCGACTAAAAGCGCGAGCACGAGAAATGCCGCTATAGTGATTCTCTTTTTCATTGAAATGACTCCCTTCTATTTTTTTACGATTATACCCTTTCTTATCGGTTTTGTCTACTTATCCAAAGATCCCCGATATCGTCAAATCTTATTGCGGGCAGGGCTTCCGTGGGCTATAATAGAAGCAGTTCAGACAACATATCAAAACAGAAGGAGGGGTATATATGGAGTTTAAGGAATTGATCGGACAGAGGCGCTCTGTGAGGACCTACAAAGCGGACGCAGAGATAAGCGATGAGGTCATCAGACAGATCATAGCCGAGGCACAGATGGCTCCGAGCTGGAAGAATTCGCAGACCGCCAGGTATTATGTTGCAAACACTCCCGAGGCTGTCGCAAAGGTCCGTGAGGCGCTTCCCGTATTCAACCAGAACAGCAGTGCAGGCGCTTCGCTCGTGATCACGACCTTCGTAAAGGACACCTCCGGGTTCAGCGCGGGCACTCCCGAGAACGAACTTGGCAACAAATGGGGTGCTTACGACTTAGGTCTTGCCAACGCTTACTTTGTTCTGGCTGCCAAGGAACACGGCTATGACACCCTCATCATGGGCATCAGGGATGCACAGGCTCTTCGCGATGCCTTCTCCATCCCCAAGACTGAGCAGATAGTCGCAGTCATAGCTATCGGTACCGCGGACGGGCAGGCCGCTTTCAGAGAGAGGAAGCCCGTTGAGGATATCTGCAGGTTCCTGTAGAGCGAGGCGAGTCAATAAGGGAGTTCGTATAAAAAAACAAAGGCCGGAGGTGCTTAAAACACCTCCGGCTCTTTTCATGTTTAACTTTTGTTCAAACCTTTACCGGTCCGATCATCTCTTTACGTTGAAAGCAGCGATGCCGGGATATACGGCTGAATCTCCGAGTGACTCCTCGATCCTTAAGAGCTGGTTGTACTTTGCAACACGCTCAGAACGTGAAGGAGCACCGGTCTTGATCTGGCAGGTGTTTAAAGCAACTGCGAGATCAGCGATCGTCGTGTCAGCGGTCTCGCCCGAACGGTGCGAAGCGATCGCTGTGTATCCTGCCTTGTGAGCCATCTTGATAGCCTCAAGTGTCTCGGATACGGAACCGATCTGGTTGAGCTTGATGAGGATCGAGTTGCCTGCGCCAAGCTTGATACCCTTCTCAAGTCTCTCGGTGTTTGTTACGAACAGGTCATCGCCAACGAGCTGAACCTTGCCGCCGAGCTTAGCGGTAAGCTTCTGCCAGCCTTCCCAAGCCTCCTCGTCGAGACCGTCCTCGATGGAGATGATGGGATACTTGTCGCACAGCGATACCCAGTGGTCGATAAGTGTGTCTGATGTATATTCTGTTCCGGCCTTGGGAAGCTTGTAGAAGCCCTTGCCTTTCTCGCTCTTCCACTCCGAAGCAGCTGCATCCATAGCGATCATGAAGTCCTTGCCGGGCTCATAGCCTGCCTTCTTGATAGCCTCAAGGATAGTCTCGATGGTCTCCTCATCGCTTGAAAGGTTGGGAGCGAAACCGCCCTCATCACCTACAGAAGTAGCAAGTCCCTTGCCCTTGAGGATCGAAGCAAGTGCGTGGAAAACTTCCGAGCACCATCTGAGCGCTTCCTTGAAGGAAGGAGCGCCTACGGGCATGATCATGAACTCCTGTGTGTCAACGGTGTTGGTAGCGTGAGCTCCACCGTTCAAGATGTTCATCATGGGAACAGGGAGACGGTTGCCGGAGATTCCGCCGAGGAAACGGTACAGCGGGATGTCCATCGAAGTAGCTGCTGCCCTTGCGCATGCGATCGAAACTGCGAGGATCGCGTTGGCACCGAGCTTTGACTTATCCTTTGTTCCGTCAGCCTTGATCATGGCTGCGTCTACAGCGTAGATGTCGGAAGCGTCCATGCCTGTAAGAACATCATTGATAGTAGTGTTGATGTTGTTGACAGCCTTCGAAACGCCCTTGCCAAGGTATCTGCTCTTGTCGCCGTCACGAAGCTCGAGTGCCTCGAACTCACCTGTCGAAGCGCCGCTGGGAGCGGTTCCTCTTGCAACTGTTCCGTCTGTGAGATAAACCTCAGCCTCAACTGTAGGATTGCCTCTTGAATCCATGATCTCTCTGCCGATAACTTTCTCGATCTCTAAATAATACATATTGTCTCCTTTCGGGTAAGGCATACCCTAAATATGTTAGTGATTGGTATTGCGCACCGCACTAATTCTATCACGTTACTGGCAAAAATGCACTCTTTTTTTTATCTTTTCTCGTGAAACACATATCAGCGGCATCTCGTTAGTCGAAAATGATCCTGAAAGCCCCCGAGATCCCAACCTGTTTTATCTCAAATCCCGCAGCCGTAAGCCTCTCTACAGTCTCCTCGTGCGGATGCCCGTATCTGT
>JAGDDC010000260.1 GCA_017958245.1 Lachnospiraceae bacterium | reverse complement strand
TTCCTTTCTGTACAGGGGTCACTGCTGTGCCTGAACTGCCGTGATCGCTATGACTCCTACTATATCCTCAGCCGAGCAGCCTCTTGAGAGGTCGTTTACGGGCTTTGCGATACCCTGTGTGATCGGTCCGTATGCCTCAGCCTTTGCGAGACGCTGTACCAGCTTGTATCCGATGTTTCCCGCATCGAGATCGGGGAAGATGAGGACGTTCGCGCGTCCTGCGACATCGGAGCCGGGAGCCTTGGAAGCTCCTACCGAGGGAACGATCGACGCATCCGCCTGAAGCTCACCGTCGAGCTTGATGTCGGGATACTCTTCCTTTGCGATCCTGACCGCCTCGGTGACCTTGTCTATGTCCGCGTGCTTTGCGCTGCCCTTTGTCGAGTGTGAGAGCATGGCTACGAGCGGCTCTCCGCCGACAAGTGCCTTGAAGCTCTTCGCGCTGCTTCCCGCGATCGCTGCAAGCTCCTCTGATGTAGGGTTCTGGCAGAGTCCGCAGTCACCGAACACGAAAGTGCCGTTTGCGCCGTACTCGCAGTTTGGAACTACCATGATGAAGAACGAGGAAACGATCTTCGTTCCGGGAGCTGTCTTTAATATCTGAAGGCTGGGACGGAGTGTGTCCGCAGTCGAGTGACAGGCGCCCGATACCATGCCGTCTGCATCCCCCATCTTTACCATCATTACGCCAAATGTCGCCCTGTCGGTCGTCAAGGCTTCCCTTGCCTTCTCGGGTGTCATGCCCTTTGCTTTTCTGAGTTCAACGAGTGTGTCAACATAGCTGTCGAGCTTGTCGGTCTTTAAGGGATCGACTATGACCGCACCGCTTATATCGAGGTCTGCAGCGTCCTTCTTTATCTGTTCCTCATTTCCGAGGAGGATCACTTTGGCGTTGCCCTCTGCCAAAGTCTTCGCTGCCGCCTCCAATGTCCTCCTGTCTTCCGATTCGGGGAGAACGATCGTCTTGATATCTTTCTTTGCGCGCTCTTGTACGCTGTCGATAAAACCCATGGTTGGTCTCCTTTCGAGTTTGTTTTATGCCCCGGGCCCGCCCCGGGACCACCGCTCTCCATTATAATACTCGCATGACCCTAAGTCAATCAAAGAAGAGTCCTCCGCGATTGACCTTGGCTCCTCTTATCTGATATAATCTCTGTAGTTATGAGAGGGGCCCGCCCTTTCGGACGGAGCTTTTTATCGCCGTTTTCAGGCAGATTGGAGAAGGTCCTATGAACACAAAAGAGATACTGGCAAACATGACCTTGCAGGAGAAGGCATCCTTCGTATCGGGAAGCGATTTCTGGCACACTGATGCAGTCGAGAGGCTCGGCATCGACAAGATCATGATGACCGACGGTCCTCACGGGGTCAGGAAAGTTGAGTACGGCCCGGGAGACAGCAACGGGACAACCGTGGAGGCCGTGTGCTTCCCGTCAGGCTCGACTCTGGCGTGCTCATTTGACAGGGAACTCATGGCAGATGTCGGCCGCACCCTCGGAAGGGAATGCATCGCAGAGGACGTGGATATGCTCCTCGGACCCGCCGTCAACATAAAGAGATCCCCCCTGTGCGGGCGGAACTTTGAATATTTCTCGGAGGACCCTTATCTTGCGGGAGAGCTCGGAGCGGCTTACGTGAACGGCCTTCAGAGCACGGGTACCGCAGCCTCCGTCAAGCATTTCGCGGTCAACAACCAGGAGACAAGGAGATGCAC
>JAGDDC010000259.1 GCA_017958245.1 Lachnospiraceae bacterium | reverse complement strand
TGCAGCAGCCCCCGCCATATATATATACTTTGTGTAGACTTTATCTGCGTCCATTTCTCTTCCTTACGTCTGCCTTTTGTTTTTCTTTGTAAGCTTTTTTCTTCTCAAAATCATCATAAGCTTTTACGATCTTTTGTACAAGAGGGTGTCTCACGACATCACTTGCAGTCAGATAGGAGAAGCCTATGTCATCGATACCCGAAAGCACCTTCAAAGCCACGTCGAGTCCGCTCTCCTGGTCCTTCGGAAGGTCCTTCTGAGTCTGGTCGCCCGTAATGATGACCTTCGACCCGAAGCCGATCCTGGTCAGGAACATCTTCATTTGCGCGGGTGTCGTGTTCTGAGCCTCGTCAAGTATGATGTAGGAGTTGTCGAGCGTCCTTCCCCTCATGTAAGCGAGCGGAGCAACCTCTATCAGACCCTTCTCGGTGTTCTTCATGAAGGTCTCGGGCCCCATGATCTGATAGAGCGCATCATAGAGCGGTCTGAGGTACGGATCCACCTTGCTCTGAAGGTCACCCGGAAGGAAGCCGAGCTTCTCTCCCGCCTCTATAGCGGGTCTTGTGAGTATGATCCTGCTGACCTCGTTGTTCTTGAAGGCGTTGATCGCCATTGCCATGCCAAGATACGTCTTTCCCGTTCCCGCAGGGCCAACAGAGAAGACGATCATTTTGTTCCTGATCTGGTCGACGTACGACTTCTGTCCATGGGTCTTTGGCTTGATGGGCTTGCCCATCGCCGTATAGCATATGATCTCCTTGTCGATCTCCACCATGGCAGAGGCGTCGTCCTCCACGCACAGTGAGAGCGCGTAGTTGACGTTCTGCTCGGTCACGGGCGTACCGCGAAGAGAGAGCTTCGTGAGCGTATCAAGAACAGACTGTGCCTTCGCGGTCGCAGTCTCACTTCCTATGAGCTTGATCTCCCCGTCTCTCGGGATGATCGTAACGTTTAAGTTCCTCTCTATGAGCTTGGCAAACGCGTCATACTCCCCAAACACGTTTGAAATATGGTCGGACGGAATGTTTAGCTTTAATTCTGTTATACTCAAAGAGCCTATCCCCCCTTTACTCGTAAAAAACCCTCAGTCAGGGACCAAGGGTTTTTTGTGCACATTATTTGAACTTTCTCTTGCGAGCAGCTTCAGACTTCTTCTTACGTCTAACGCTGGGCTTCTCGTAATGCTCTCTCTTGCGGATCTCCTGCTGGATACCTGCCTTCGCGCAGTTTCTCTTGAATCTGCGGAGAGCATTGTCTAAAGATTCGTTCTCTTTTACGATAACGCTTGACATATTCTCACACCTAACCTCCCTCCAGTTGTGTATTGTGCGTAAACAACTGTTTAGGGTTTACTTGTACAGCACTACTCCGATTATAGCATACTTTTCTTATCCGTCAATATCTTTTTTCCCTAATTTGTTTCGCTTTTGATCTTATGAAGCTTTTCAAGTACCTGCGCGAGCACCCCTTCGGCATCCGTGTGGTTCGCCTTTTTGAGCTCGTCGGGCCTGCCCTGGCACAGATAAGTGTCGGGAAGTGAAACATCAATGAATGACTTAAGAGCCACGCCCTCTTCCGAAAGATAAGCAGCTATCGCCTGACCCAATCCGCCGCGTCTCACGTTCTCCTCCATGGAGACTACAAGCCCCGCGGACTCCGAGTACTTTTTAAGTGCCTCCCTGTCAAATGGCGCCGCAAACCTCATGTTTATCACAGTCGAACCGATACCCTGCTCCTTCAGTCTCCTGCTCACCTCGAAGGCAGTCTCCACCATGTTGCCAAAGGCAAAGAACACCACATCGCTGCCGTCCTCGCAGATCACTTCGCTCTTCCCGAGCTCTATGGGCGCATCCCTGTCCTCGAGCGCTAAGCTTGCTTCTCCCCTCGGATACCTGATGGCAACGGGACCGTCGTAGTCGAGTGCAAAATCGAGCATCCTCTCAAGCTCTTTGCCGTTCTTGGGAGCCATGAGGACCATTTGCGGTATCCCGGAGAGGTATGACACGTCAAAGATGCCCTGGTGCGTCTCACCGTCCTGCCCCACGATACCCGCCCTGTCGACTGCAAAGATCACGTGCAGCCTGTTCTTGCACACGTCGTGGACTATCTGGTCATAGGCGCGCTGAAGGAAGGTCGAGTAGATCGCGACAAAGGGGATGAAACCCTGCGTCGCAAGCCCCGCAGCGAAGGTCACCGCGTGCTCCTCCGCTATACCGACGTCAAAGAACCTGTCCTTGAACTCCTTTGCGAAGTCCGTAAGTCCCGTGCCGTCCGCCATGGCGGCGCAGACAGCGACTATCCTCGTGTCTCCCTTCGCGTAGCTGTATATCCTCTTGCCGAAGATGTCGGTGTAGGAAGTGCCGCATTTCTTCATCGGCTTTCCGGTGCCCACGTCAAAGGGCCCGACTCCGTGGTATTTTGCGGGGTTGTTCTGTGCAAATGAATAACCCTTGCCCTTCTTTGTCACGACGTGAACGAGCACCGGACCATCGGACTGCGATGCAGCCTCGAAAGCCTGGAGCATATGGTCTATGTTGTGACCGTCTATGGGCCCTATATAGGTGATGCCCATGTTCTCAAAGAGCATCCCGGGCACAAAGAGCTGTTTGATGGAATCCTTTGATCTCTTCAGTTTTGTGACGATCTTCGGCCCTGCGACGGGGATCGTGTTCAGGAAATCTTCGAGGGACTT
>JAGDDC010000258.1 GCA_017958245.1 Lachnospiraceae bacterium | reverse complement strand
GGGCAATGTTGCTATCTACGCGATCGAGAAGGCACAGCAGCTCGGCGCAAAGGTTGTCACCTGCTCCGATTCCACCGGCTGGATCTACGATCCGGACGGCATTGATGTGGCACTGCTCAAGGAGATCAAGGAGGTCGAGAGAGCTCGCCTCAAGGAATACCCGAAGTACAGACCGAACGCTCAGTACCACGACGGTAAGGGCGTGTGGACAGTAAAGTGCGACGTTGCTCTTCCCTGCGCTACACAGAACGAGCTCGACATCGATGACGCAAGATCGCTCGTGGAGAACGGTGTCATGGCAGTCGCGGAAGGCGCGAACATGCCCACCACGATGGAGGCCACAGAGTTCCTTCAGAAGAGCGGTGTTTGGTTCCTTCCCGGAAAGGCAGCGAACGCAGGCGGCGTGGCAACATCCGCACTTGAGATGTCCCAGAACAGCGAGAGGCTTCACTGGTCGCAGGAAGAGGTCGACGCAAGGCTCAGGGGCATCATGACCGATCTGTATCACCACATCGAGGATGCTGCGAAGCGCTACGGTCTCGAGGGTGACTACGTTGCGGGCGCGAACATCGCGGGCTTTGAGAAAGTGGTGGACGCAATGACCGCACAGGGCATAGTCTGACAGGTGGCTATGTTTAAAGCCAAAACATGAACTTTTTTGTTGAAACTATCGCGACAAAGCATCATAATATAACCGTAGGCCTCACGGCCTGACCTTGAAAAGAAGGAAAGAAGCATGAAAGGGTAAGGTAGACAAGATGGATAATTGCGCGATAGTAGGTATCAACTGGGGTGATGAGGGCAAGGGCCGCATGGTCGACCTTCTCACCGAATCATTTGACGTTGTAGTCAGATTTCAGGGCGGCGGCAACGCCGGACACACCGTGATCAACGAGTTCGGCAAGTTTGCGCTCCACCTCCTGCCCTCGGGGATCTTCCGCAGGGAAGTCGTGAACATCCTCGGCAACGGTGTCGCTCTCGATCCGGAGAACCTCTTGAACGAGATGAACGAGATCGCGGGCAAGGGAGTAGGGATAACGCCCGAAAACCTCAAGATAAGCGACAGAGCATCACTCCTGCTCCCGTGGCACAGAGATCTGGACGGCCTCGAGGAAGCACGTCTTGCCGACAAAAAGTACGGCTCGACAAAGCAGGGTATCGCGCCTTTTTACTCAGATAAATACCAGAAAAAAACGGTTCTCGCGGGAGAGCTCTTCTACCCCGAGAAATTCAGGCAGCATCTGAAGGAGCTTCTCGAGTGGAAGAACCTGACGCTCACGA
The DNA here is from genome assembly GCA_017958245.1 of Lachnospiraceae bacterium. The sequence goes on along the minus strand of JAGDDC010000258.1, from coordinate 2,692 downwards.
AGGTATACGGCGCCGAGGGCTACACCATGGAGATGATCGACGAGTGGATCGAGAAGTATTGCTCCAGGATCAAGCCTTTTGTGTGTGACACGGGAGAGTTTTTGAAGATCGCTGTCGGAGAGGGCAAGAAGATCCTGTTCGAGGCACAGCTCGGATCGCTGCGCGATCTGGATTACGGGATATGCCCCTACACGACGTCCTCGAACACGCTGGCGGCTTACGCTCCCATAGGCTCCGGTCTTCCCTCGGTGAAGATCGACGAGGTCATCGGAGTGGTAAAGGCCTACTCAAGCTGTGTCGGCGAGGGACCCTTCGTGTGTGAGATGTTCGGAGATGAGGCCGAAGAGCTCAGAAAGGCCGGCTCGGAGTACGGCGCGAAGACGGGAAGGCCCCGCAGGGTCGGACCCATCGATCTCGTCGCTACAAAGTACGGCATAGAGGTACAGGGAGCCACGAAGGTGGCGCTCACCAAACTCGACGTCTTAAGCTACATGGACGTGATCCCCGTGGTCACCTACTACGAGGTGAACAAGGTAAAGACCGACCGCTTCCCGTTCCCCGCTGTCCTCGACGAGGCAAAGCCCGTGATCGAGTACATAGAGGGATGGAAGAAGGACATCACGGGAGTGAGGAGCTTCTCCGATCTTCCCATCCAGGCACAGGAATACGTAAACTTTATAGAAAAAAGGATCGGATGCCCGATCACATATATCTCTGTCGGCGCAGAGAGAGAGAGCATAATCGTAAGATAAGCCGGTTTCTTGCAAGCAGGCACAGAAAGGACATATCATGAGAGATCTTTACGAATCACCCTTCTCTTTCCGCTATGCGTCGGAGTATATGCTGAGACTCTTCTCTCAGGACACGAGGTTCACCACGTGGAGAGAGCTTTGGGTGTCGCTCGCGAGGGCCGAGATGAAGCTCGGTCTGCCCGTGACGGCAGAACAGGTCGAGGAGCTTGAAGCCCACGTCCGCGACATCGACTACGAGGTCGTGGAGGAGAGAGAGAGACAGGTGCGGCACGACGTGATGGCGCACGTTCACGCGTACGGCAAGGCCGCGCCGAAAGCGGCGGGGATCATTCACCTGGGAGCGACGAGCTGCTACGTGACCGACAACGCCGATCTGATCATTTACAAAAAGGCTCTGAGGTATCTTCGCTCAGAGCTTTTGGGCGTCATAAAGAACCTTTCGGAGTTCGCAAGGAAGTACGAGGCTCTGCCGACGCTCGGATACACGCATTATCAGCCCGCGCAGCTCACAACCGTGGGAAAGCGCGCGACCCTCTGGATACAGGACATGTTCATGGCCCTCGAGGAGACGGACAGGCTCTGCGCCTCGCTCAAGTTCCTCGGATGCCGCGGCACGACCGGAACGGAGGCCAGCTTCCTCGAGCTCTTCGACGGGGACGAGGGCAAGATAGACGAGATGAACCGCATGATAGCGGAGGACTTCGGCTTTGAGAGCTGCTTTGACGTGTGCGGCCAGACCTATCCCCGCATAGTCGACAGCAGGATAGCAAACACCCTCTCGCTGATCGCGCAGAGCTGCTACAGGATGGCTCAGGACATCCGCCTGCTCCAGCACGACAGACAGGTGGAGGAGCCGTTTGAGAAGGACCAGATCGGGTCGTCCGCCATGGCATACAAGCGCAACCCCATGAGATGCGAGAGGCTCTGTTCACTCGCAAGGCTTCTCATGGCGAACACGCAGAATCCGCAAATGACGGCCTCCGCCCAGTGGCTTGAGCGCACGCTCGACGACTCCGCGGGCAGGAGGATATCCATGCCCGAGGGCTTCCTGTGTGCGGACGCGGTGATCCGCGTCGCGCAGAACATCACCCGGGGCCTGGTCGTAAACGAGAAGATCATAGAAAAGACAGTCAGGGAGTACCTTCCCTTCATAGCGACCGAAAACCTCCTGATGGAGGCGGTGAAGCGCGGAGGGGACAGGCAGGAGATCCACGAGATCATCAGGCGCTGCTCCATGGAAGCGACGGCGAAGATGAAGAACGGAGAGGCGTGCGACCTGCTCGAGAGACTCTCGAAGGAGAGCAGTTTCGGCATGAGCCTTGCGGAGATGGAAAGCCTTCTCGAACCGGCAAACTACATAGGCAGATGCCCCGCTCAGGTCGAGGCCTACATGGAAAAGTTAAAGCCGCTGCTTGACGAGGACGCTTTAAAGGCGGACGAACTTACGTTGTAGGGGAAGCCGGGACTCAAAGGCGTATATTACAGAAGATCATAAAAGGGAAAAGGCTCAGGACCCGCAAGGGATCCTGAGCCTTTTTGAAGGGATACTATAGTTTATTTTATCTTGCTGCCGTTGATATATACTGCCTTGACGCAGAGTTTTTCGTCGAGGAGCACGAAGTCCGCCGCCTTGCCGACTCCGAGTGAGCCGATCTTGTCGTCCATGCGGATCGCCTTTGCAGCCGCCGTACTTGCTGCGTACACAGCATCCTCGAGAGGTATCCCGAAAGCCACGCTCCTTCTTAAGCCTTCCATCAGGTGGATCGAGGAGCCTGCGAGAGTGTCTGTGCCCGAGAGCGTAGCCTTGCCGTTCTTTACGGTTATGGGCTGGCCGCCGAGTTCGTAGTCACCGTCGGGCATTCCCGCGCAGCGCAGCGAATCCGATATGAGGACGAGCTGCTCGCCGAAGAGCCTGTGAGTGAGCCTTATAGCTGCGGGGT
>JAGDDC010000257.1 GCA_017958245.1 Lachnospiraceae bacterium | reverse complement strand
TTTTATGCACGAGTATTTCGCATCTATGTTGAACTATTTCAGGATGGAAGCGGAACGCTGCAGCTACGATATCACATTTCTCGGCAGCCATATGGGACCCGTTGACGCGAACTACCTGCAGCACGCGCGCGCCAGAGGACTGGACGGCGTTGCGATCATTTGTGCAGACTTCCTTGATCCCATGATCCAGGAACTGATCCTTTCCGATCTGCCGACCATCACTCTGGACCATGCTTTCAACAACAGAGCGGCGGTTCTTTCGGATAACTTTCGCGGGATGGAAGCTCTCGTCAAATATGTGTACGAGAAGGGACATCGCCGGATCGCCTATATACACGGAAACCAGACTGCGGTGACCGAGAACAGGCTTACAGGGTTTTACCGCGCGTGCGATGCGCTCGGCCTTCATATACCGGACGAATACATCGAAGAGTGCGGTTACCACGAACCTGTCAGCTGTTATACGACGACTAAGCGGGTGCTTGCTTTGCCGCAGAGACCGACCTGCATCCTCTTTTCCGATGATTATGCAAGCATCGGAGGGATCAATGCCATCAACGAGGCAGGTCTTCGGATACCGGAGGACATTTCGATCGTCGGATACGACGGGATCCATCTGGCAAAGATGATCAGCCCGAAGCTTACCACATGGCAGCAGAACACCGCTGATCTCGGCAGGATAGCCGCAGAACAGCTCATAGAACGGATCGAGCATCCCCGCTCGACACCGCCGAAGCACATCACGGTGCAGGGGCAGCTTTTAGAAGGGGAAACAGTTCTACAACTCGGCTGATGCCAATCGGAAGGAGAACGGATTATGACTCGTGAACGCGCGAGACAACTTGCTGAAGAACTGGTCGGCCAAATGACCGCAGAGGAAAAGGCCGGACAGCTTCGCTTCGACGCTCCCGCGATCGAACGGCTGGGGATTCCCGAATACAACTGGTGGAATGAGGGACTGCACGGCCTGGCCCGCGGCGGTACCGCCACAAGTTTTCCGCAGGCTATCGGCATGGCCGCAATGTTCGACGATGAACTGCTCGAGGAGATCGCTTCCGTGGTATCTGAGGAAGCCAGAGCAAAATACAACGCCCTTTCCCGCGAGGGAGACCGCGATATCTACCACGGGCTGACCATGTGGTCGCCCAATATCAACATTTTTCGTGACCCTCGCTGGGGCCGTGGTCAGGAGACGTACGGAGAAGACCCGACGCTGACCGCCAGACTCGGACGAGCTTTCGTAAGAGGTTTGCAGGGCAAAGGCGAGACGTTGAAGACAACGGCCTGCGCCAAGCATTTTGCGGCACACAGCGGTCCCGAAGCACTCCGGCACGGCTTTGATGCCGTGGTGTCCCTCAAGGACCTGGAGGAGACCTACCTGCCCGCGTTCCACGAACTGGTAAAGGAAGGTGTGGAAGCGGTCATGGGCGCTTACAACAGGCTGAACGGCGAGCCTTGCTGTGCGAGCGACTTCCTTATGAAAAAGCTTCGCGGTGAATGGGGCTTTCAGGGCCATTTCGTTTCCGACTGCTGGGCGATCAGAGATTTTCACTTAAACCACGGCGTGACGGAAAACCCGAGACAGTCTGTACAGCTCGCTCTGAGATCCGGCTGTGATCTCAACTGCGGATGTACTTATCTGAATATACTCTGCGCGATGGAAGACGGGATGATCTCGGAAGAAGAGGTCACAAGGTCTGCGGTGCGTTTGTTCACGACCAGGTTCCTGCTTGGCGTGCTGGGTGATGAGGGCAGCGAATACGATTCGATCCCCTATACGCAGATCGAGTGTCCCGAGCATCTCGAGACAGCGCAAAAAGCCGCACTGAAAAGTTGCGTATTGCTCAAGAACAACGGGATCCTGCCGCTGGATGCCGAGAAGTGCAAGACGATCGGCGTGATCGGACCGAATGCCGACAGCCGCTGCGCACTGGTCGGCAACTACCACGGCACCGCTTCCCGATACGTTACGGTCCTGGAAGGGATAAGAGACCGCGTTGAAGGCAAATGCCGCGTTCTCTACTCTCAGGGATGCGCGCTCTTCGCGGAGAGCGTGGAGCCTTTGGCCCGGCCTAACGACCGCCTCGCGGAGGCGATCACCGTCGCAAAAGAAAGTGACACGGTGATCCTCGTGCTCGGTCTGGACGAGACGCTGGAAGGCGAAGAAGGTGACACCGGAAACAGCTACAGCTCCGGAGACAAACCGGATCTGCTTCTGCCGGAACCTCAGAGGATCCTTTTGAAGGGTGTCCTTGATGTAGGAAAACCTACTATCGTGATACTGCTTGCAGGAAGCGCCATCGATCTTTGCGAAGAGCAGGAGAGAGCGGATGCCATAATGCTTGGATGGTATCCCGGCGCAGGCGGCGGAAAGGCGATCGCCGAGCTGATGTTTGGAGATGTATCCCCCTCCGGGAAGCTTCCGATCACGTTTTACAGAAACGAAGCGCTTTCGGAACTTCCCGAGTTTACCGACTATAACATGGTGGGAAGGACCTACCGTTACTACCGCGGAAAACCGCTGTATCCCTTTGGCTTCGGATTAAACTACGGCGACTGCGAGGTGATCGGCCTTTCGGCTGACCGTTCGAAAGCAGAGGTAAAGGTAGTCAACCGGGGAACGCGGGATACGGAGGATGTTTTGGAACTGTATCTTCATGATGAGAAGAGTCCCCTTGCTCCGCCCAATCCGATCCTCTGTGGATTCAAGAGGATATTCCTTGCAACAGGCGAGGAGAAAACGATCTCAGTTCCCATCGACGAGGCGGCATTTACCGTTGTGACCGAAGAGGGAGAGAGGATCCCCGGCAGCGGAGAGTGGACGATATATGCCGGCTTCGGCGGACCGGATGCGCGTACGGAAGAGCTTTTGGGTCGAAAGGCCTGTGCCGTGCCGATCCACAGTACCTAAGTAAGAACTTGGGATGACTGTAACCAAACTTATGGGGTTTTTAGTTGGTTTAGTCTTTGCCCAATTCTTAAATAAAGCAACAAAGAAACAAGAAAAACCCACACAATTCAAAGGAGGAGAAACATGAAAAAGATTATTGCCCTGATGCTCGTGCTCTGCATGACACTTGCTCTGGTTGCCTGCTCAAGTAAGACTGAGACCACAGAGCAGCCTAAGGATGAGCCCGCAAAGGAAGAGCCCGCAAAGGAAGAGCCCGCAAAGGAAGAGCCTGCAAAGGAAGAGCCTGCTGCAGAAGGCGAAACAGTTCTTAAGCTCTGGTGTATCGCTACCGAGTCTGACGCAAACCGTCCCGCATACCTCAAGGCTATCGAGGAGTATGAGGCTGCAAATCCCGGCGTCAAGATCGAGATGGAAGCTTTCGAGAACGAGTCTTACAAGACCAAGATCAAAGCAGCAATGATGGGTGGCGACACCGAAGATCTGCCTGACATCTTCTTCTCATGGTCCGGCGGTTTCTTAGGCGAGTTTGTCAATGCAGACAGAGTAGTTTGTCTGGATGACTACTTCAAGGCTTATGAAGGAAAGCTCCCTGAATCCATGCTTGCTACAACAACATATGACGGCAAGCACTATGGTATCCCTACAACATTCAACATCGTT
>JAGDDC010000256.1 GCA_017958245.1 Lachnospiraceae bacterium | reverse complement strand
TTGATGGTCGCATCAAGGATAGTGAGCGGTTCTTCTGCTATGATCTCCATGCGTCCCGGCCGCGAGACGCCCGCCAGCGCATGTCCTATCTCCTCTCCTTTCAGGACTGAGGTTTTCTCTTCCTTGCCTGCTGCTCCCTCTTCGTGCCTTGCCATACTGCCATCCCGCAGAAAGCAGACGGCGTCGAGGCAGACTGCGAGCGCGAGTGCTGCGTTCTCTGCCTGAAAGCTTCCGATGAGCGGAAGAAAAAGGCTCTCAAACTTCCTATCTCCCACTGTCAGGTCAAATAATCTCCCTCTCTTTGAGCAGGTCACGTTCTCTGCCCTAAAATCCGTTCCGTAGACCTTCAGGGGTACGCCGCACTTTTCTGCTCTTGCGCGGAGCACTTCCATGACCTCGTCAGGCTGGGCCGCCGCAAATGCACAGCGCATCCCCTCCTTTATGATGCAGGCCTTGTCTTCCGCGATCTCGCGCAGCGTCTTTCCAAGCTCTCTCGTGTGCTCGAGAAATATGGGCGTGATCACCGCGTACTCGTGAGCTATGTTGTTCACATCATCATATCTGGCGCCCTTGCCGCACTCAAGGACGTTGAAACCCGTCTTCTTGTCGAGAAAAAAAGTCAGTGCGACAGCGGCCTCTATCCCTATGGGGCTTATATATGACAGAGACGGGGTCTCTTCACGGTCTGAGATCTCTCTCCCGCCTTCCGCGCGGGACCGCTCCCCCGCCTCACCGCCGGCTGCGCCGCCTTTTCTGCCGGGGTCTGTCTCCGATCTGTCCCGCTCGAAGAGCTCCTTCACCCTGCTCACGCAGTCTGTGAACTCCCCGTCAGTGATCTCTCTCCCGTCCACCGCGAATCGTTCGTTAAAACGCAGTACATGGGGGCTTGTAAAAAGGCCTGTGCGCACCCGCTCCGACATGATGGCAGATATCATGGTGCAGACAGAGCCCTTTCCCTTGCTGCCGGTCACGGCAACGGCAGGGACATGGGGGAAGCTTCCGAGCACAGCTTCTGTCAGCTCTGGATGGCGCTTCCTGCTGTCCGGAGCGTCGTAGTCGAGCAGCTTCGCAACCCTGTTGTACGACTCGTATATGTAGTTTTCGGCCTCGACCCTGTTCATCATCACATTGCCTTTCACTGTCCGCGTATTGTGGCTTTTCCTGCCCGCGCTTTATTCTTGCTGTCCGCGGGCCGCGAGCATGTCGTCCCTGACAGTTTCCATGACGATGCCCGCGATGTTCACGCCGCTCGCGCTCTCGATACCCTCGATGCCCGGTGTTATGTTGACCTCGCAGAAGCACAGCCCGTCCCTGTCAAAGAGCAGGTCGATACCCGCAAAATCAAGTCCGGTGATCTCATATATGTCCTTCGCCGCAAGCCTGATCTCATCGGTCACGGGGAGGGCCTTCGTCTCTGCGCCGAGAGCCACATTTGCCCTGAAATCTCCCCTGCTCTTTCGCTCCATGCACGCGACAGCCTCGCCGCGCACCGCATATATCCTCAGATCCCTGCCCGCGCTGGTCTCTATGTACTCCTCAAAAAGCCACTCTTTCTCGGGCTCAAAACCCTGCAAGAGCGCTCTGTACCTTTCCTCGTTCTCCACAAGGAAGACCTCCCGCCCCATCGATGACGTAAGCCCCTTTGCGACAAACCGCCCGTCGAGCCTTGACGCTACGGCCTCGTAGGGAACGTCTGTCTTTGCGAGCATGAAGCGAGGCTTCCTAAAGGCCTTGGATCCGATGTCCTTTAACTGCTCATACTTGCTCATATACTTTTCAAAGGCATCCTGCCTGTTGTAAGACCTGTCCGCAAGCGCTGCGATCTCCCGCTTTATCGCGCCCGGCTTGTACCTCCACACGCAGAAATCCCTTCTCTCAAGCTTTCTTGCCGCAGTCGCACTCCCCGCACCAAAGGCAGCTCCCACGTTGTATACGCCGTCCTGCGCCACGAAAGTGTCGTACACTCCCACAAGGTCGAGCCTCATCCCGAGCTTTCTGCCCTCTTCGAGCAGTCTGTTGCAGGTGTATGCACCCGTCATGTTGTTGTATTTTTCTATTATGTATCCGCTGATCGGCATCTTCTCTCCTCTTTCGCCCGCGCCCGGCCACGTGCTCCGCGCCATTCACACTCTGCCCCATGCTCCGCGCCGAAGCCCGCGCTTTTTTGACTTTTTTTGCTCCATTTATTATAGTTAACATGTAGAGATGATACAAGAACAAATAAAGCGGTCCGCGGCCCGTCGGTCATTTGCACGTAAAAGGGGAAGGGTCGGGACTGCCGCGCAGGAGAGGATATGGAAAGAAACGAGATCTTAAAGATATACGGGACAGATTACAAGGAGATGACAAAGCATTTGCTCGAGCGCGCGGGGCTTGAGGCCCATATCGGCGACAGAGGAAAAAGAGTCGCCCTAAAGCCCAACCTCGTATCGCCGACGCCTCCCATGATGGGCGCCACGACGCACGCGGAGGTCCTCGCGGGCATCATAGAGTACCTGCAGGAACACGGTTTTTCAAGCATCACGCTCATGGAGGGCTCATGGGTCGGTGACAGGACAGCGGACTCCTTCGAGGTGTGCGGCTATCAGGAACTCATAGACAGGTACGGCGTGACCTTCATAGACACGCAGAAGGAGCCCACCTTCGAGGTCGATGCGCGCGGACTTGATCTCAAGCTCTGCAGATGCGTGAAGGACGCGGATTTCCTGATCA
>JAGDDC010000255.1 GCA_017958245.1 Lachnospiraceae bacterium | reverse complement strand
CGCCGCCAGGTTCATCCACAGTTCGGTGAACGCGGATCCCTCGGCCAAGATCCCTGACGATACGGGGGAGAAAGTGACTCCCACACCCACCGAGGAGCCTACTCAGGCGCCTGTCTACACGGACAAGACGGCGCACAGGTACGAGGATTACGTGACCAACTACCTTCTGTTCGGACTTGAGCAGATAAACGGCGGTTCAAGGTCCGACGCGATGCTCCTCGTATCGCTGAACACGAAGGACAACACCATCAAGCTGACTTCGTTCATGCGCGACACCTATGTGACCATACCCGGCCACAACCGCAACAAGCTCAACGCCGCTTACGGCTACGGCGGCCCCGATCTTCTGGTCGATGTCCTGGAGAACACCTACGACATTGAGATCGAGGGCTACGCATCGGTCAACTTCACCTCTCTCGAGGCGATAGTCGACAGGCTGGGCGGGATCGATCTTGAGCTCGGCGAGGCCGAGGCCAAGTATCTGCGCAACACCAACTACATCTCGAAGCCCGAGAACAGGACGGTCCAGGCAGGCATGAACCACATGAACGGCAACCAGGTACTCGGCTACTGCCGCGTGAGAAAGGTATCGACTCTCGGCGGAGCGAACAACGATTACGGCCGTACCGTGAGACACAGGAGAGTCATCAAGGCCATCATCGAGCAGTTCAAGAATTCGAGCTACCTCGACATGCTGTCGATAGCAAAGGATTGTCTGGGCTACCTTGAGACCAACGTCACCGAGGACCAGATCGCGGACGCTCTGTACAAGGTCGTTGAGAACAAGATGTTTGAGAGCGAGTCGATGAGACTTCCCGCCGACAACTATTTCCGCGACAGCGGAAGGGCTGGCATCAACGGCATCACCTATGCGCTCGTGATCGACGACTATATAGACAAGAACATAGAGGCGTTCCATCAGTTCCTCTTCCTCGATCCCACGCCGACACCCACAGGGGAGGCGACTCCTTCGCCGTCCGAGGGTTCGGGCCCGTAAAGGACAGGATCACACAAGTATTGGGGGTTTATATGGAGATACAACTTTGGAGGGAGATCCTTGAACCGTACGCACTTGCGGTCGATGAGTTACAGGTAAAATTCCTTCATATGATGAAGGCGTACAGGCAGTCAGGCCAGTACTCTCCCATAGAGCAGGTCGACGGCCGCGTGAAGACGATCTCGAGTATACTTGAGAAAGTCCAGAAGAAGCACATCCAGCTCGATGACATAGAGAAGTATATAGACGATATCGCCGGCATAAGGATCATTTGCCAGTTCATAGAAGATATCTACAGGGTGGTCGACCTCATAAAGGCGCGGACCGACATGGAGGTCATCGAGGAGCAGGACTACATAAAAAACATCAAGCCGAGCGGCTACAGAAGCTATCACATGGTCATCCGCTACACGGTGGAGACGGTGAACGGGCCCAAACAGCTCTTTGCCGAGATCCAGATCAGGACGCTCGCCATGAACTTCTGGGCCACGGTGGAGCATTCGCTTCAGTACAAGTACAAGAGAAACATGCCCGAGAACCTGAGGACGAGGCTTTTGAAGGCGGCGGACGCGATAGTCGTCCTCGACCAGGAGATGTCGCTCGTCCGCGGTGAGATCATGGACGCCCAGAATTCCTTCAATCTCAAGGCAAACATGGTGTCGGACATACTCACGAACATTCAGAACTTGTACAAGATCGCCAACAAGCGCGAGGTCGTGAAGATACAGGACGAATTCCTGAAGGTTTACGCGAGCGAGGATCTCGAGCATCTCTCGAGGTTCTGCAACGAGCTCGACATCATCTCGGAGGGTTACAGGGCACAGAGTTTGGGATAGGCAGGTTCAGATGTTTTCCTTTTTACCACAGAGCTTTTTGGACAGAATGGAGAAAATGCTTGGAGCCGAGTATGAGGATTTCCTCGCAAGCTACGGGAGCGCGCATCACAGCGGGCTCCGCAGCAACTCGCTCAAGATATCGCCATCCGGGTTTGAAAAGCTCGATTTGTTCAATCTAAAACGCATACCGTGGATCGACAACGGCTTCTACTACAGCGGGGACGAGGACACGCCCTCGAAACACCCTCTCTACTACGGGGGAGTGTATTACATCCAGGAGCCGAGCGCGATGACTCCCGCGAGCCTGCTGCCCGTGACGCCGGGCGACAGGGTACTCGATCTGTGCGCCGCGCCCGGGGGCAAGACTATACACGCGGCGGATATACTTAAGCTTCGCGAGCACATTGACTGCGAAGAGGCTTCCGTTCGCGGGGACGATGACTCCGCAGAAGCCACTGCGGACTGCGCTGTCGATACACGGATGGAAGACACTGCGGGACGCGGGAAGGTCATCTCCTGTGACATATCGGAAAAGAAACTCTCGCTGATACGAGAGAACGTCTTAAGGTGCG
>JAGDDC010000254.1 GCA_017958245.1 Lachnospiraceae bacterium | reverse complement strand
CATAAGACAGTCGCTTGCCGCTTCGGGCGTGCCGGAGGACGCGGTGATACTCGTCGGGAAGACGGACAGGGAGACCGCGACCGAGATGATGCGCGCAAACAGATATAAAGACGTTCTGATCCCGAGGGGCGGAGCGGGACTCATCTCCTCAGTGGTCCAAAACAGCACGGTTCCCGTCATAGAGACCGGCACGGGAAACTGCCATGTCTTCGTGGACGAGTCGGCGGATCTTGAGATGGCGCTCGACATCATAGACAACGCGAAGACGCAGAGGCTCGGGGTGTGCAACGCCTGCGAGTCACTCGTGATCCACAGAAAGATCGCCGCGCGGTTCCGGCCGATGCTCTACGAGAGGCTCACCGCGAAGCAGATAGTCTTCAGGGCGGACGAGTGCGCCAGAGGGATCTGCCCGGAGATGGAGGCCGCGAGCGAGGAGGACTTCTACAAGGAGTACCTCGACAGGCTCATATCGGTGAAGACGGTCGACAGCGTAGACGAGGCTATAGAACACATAAATGAACACAACACGAAGCATTCGGAGAGTATAGTCACGGCGGATTACGACAACGCCATGAAGTTCCTCGATCTCGTGGACGCTGCTGCAGTCTATGTCAACGCTTCGACAAGGTTCACGGACGGCGGGGAGTTCGGCATGGGGGCTGAGATCGGCATAAGCACGCAGAAGCTCCACGCGCGCGGACCGATGGGCATGAAGGCGCTCACGACCACGAAGTACGTGATATTCGGAAACGGACAGGTGAGACCGTAGTTTTTGGAGGTTTGTCTTATGGGCAAGAGAGTGATGGTCGTCGACGACAACGAGATAAACGGATTGATGGTCCAGAACATGCTGGAGCACTTTGAGGTCGCCTCGGACTTCTTCCTGAGCGGAGAGGAGGCCTTGGAGGGCGCTTTGAAGGCGGAGTACGCCCTCGTGCTGATGGACTATCTGATGCCGGGGATGGACGGAGTCGAGACCGTGAGAAGGCTCAAGGAGATCGAAGACTACGCGGACGTTCCGGTCGTGGCTCTCTCGGGTGACACGGACAACGAGATAAGATCGAAGTTCCTCGACGCGGGAGCCGTGAGGCTCATAGGCAAACCCGTATCCGTTGAGGACATATCCTCGATCCTTGTGGAGCACGGCATAGCGGATGAGGAGACCGTGTCACGCAAGGCCGCAGGTTACGGAGCGGAAGGCGCGGAGGACAAAGAGAGCGATGCGGGAGCTGAGACAGGGCCCTATCTCTCACTCAGGAGCCTGCTCGAGGGCATCAAGGGACTTGACTATGACAAGGGTCTCAAAAACTGCGTCGGTATCGAGAAGAACTACTTCTATGTCATAAAGGCAGGCATAAAGAACATAGAAAACTGCAGAAGGATGATAGGTGAGTACCTCGAGGAGGAGGACTCCGACGGAAGCGAGGGACACAACAACTCCATGAAACAGCTCAGGCTGGCCTTTCACAGCCTCAAAAGCATCTTCCTGAACGTAGGCATGGAGAGGGCTTCGTCGAACGCCTCAAGATACGAGAAGCTCGTAAAAGAGCTGTACAACGAGGATACAGGCCGGTACGGGACTTTGAGCGACGAGGACAACGAAGTCATAAGCCGCATGCACAAGGAGAGCGGAGAATTGCTCGAGAAGCTCGATGTCGCCGCCGCAAAATACGATGAGTACTTAAAGACCAGGCTTCTCTTGCAGACCCCCGAGGGCAACGCGATGGATGCCGAGGAGTACGGCGTGCTCGTTGAGAAGGCGATCGCAGACACAAGGCTCTTCGATATAGACAGCATAACCGCGGACATAGAGAAGCTCGCGGGCGCTGCGTCCTCCGAGAAAGAAAAAGAGCTCCTCGCGGAGACCATGGACGCCACGGGAAGCTTCAACTACGATCTGATACTCGAGAATCTCTTGAAGATAGAGGATCTCTTAAAAATGGGCAGAGGAGAAGCCCGGTAGAAGGGGAGGATAACTGCCGGGCTTTGTTTTATGAAAAAAATTATCTTGTAAGCACTTTTAATTTGTTTCTGTGATATGATTATACAAAGCAAATGTGAGTGGGATATGTACAACCTGTGAACATTTTGTTAAGTTTTGCAATAATCTCATGATTTTGAAAGTGAATTTATAACATAGTTCAAGATTTGAGAAAATGGATAGGAGGGCAAATGAAAACACTGTTCAAAGATGCCGTGATACTCTTGACAGACAAAAGCAAGCCCGCTTCCGGGATGTTTTCGTTTTGTGAAGGAGACCTCCTCGTGGAGGGAGACAAGATCGCAAAGATAGGCAAAGGACTCGACGATGACCATGCTGACAAGGTGATCGACTGCAGGGACAAGCTTGTGATGCCGGGGCTCATAAACGCTCACACTCACGCTTACATGACCCTGTTCAGGAACACCGCGGACGACATCCCGTTTACGGAATGGCTCTTCGACAACATGAACGTCATGGAAGACAACATGATAGCGGACGACGCGTACTGGGGTACGATGCTCGCTGCGGCCGAGATGATAAGGACCGGCACGACCTCGTTCCTCGACATGCACATGAACATACACGAGAACGCGAGAGCGGTCAGTGAGAGCGGTCTGAGGGCTGTTCTCTCGAGAGGCCTGGTGGGAGACGCGGGAGACGAGGCGTCTGAGAACAGGATCAGACAGGCAAAGGAGGAGATGGAGGCATGGAAGGACGAGAAGAGGCTTTCCTTCATGCTCGCGCCTCACGCGCCCTTCACCTGCACGGAGAAGTTCATGTGCCACATAGCCGAGGAGGCTGAGAAGCTGGGCGTCGGGATCAACATACATCTCGCAGAGAGCGAGGGCGAGATAAACATGATAAAGGAGAAGTACGGCACGACTCCCGCCGAGCTCGTTTTGAGGACCGGACTCTTTGACAGGCACGCTGTCGCAGCCCACTGCGTGAGGCTCACGGACAGCGACATGGATATCCTGAAGGACAAGGGCGTGAGCGTTGCAACGAACCCTGTGAGCAACATGAAGCTCGGAAACGGGTTCGCAAAGCTTGCCGAGATAGACAGCCGCGGGATCAACGTGGCGATAGGAACCGACGGAGCGGGGAGCAACAACACCTTAAACCTCTTCCACGAGATGAGCGTAGCCGCGCTGATACACAAGGGAGTGAAGCTCGACGCGGTCTCGGTCAGCGCGTCGGATGTGCTCAGATACGCGACTACCGGCGGGGCGAAGGCGCTCGGCATGGAGGACAGGATCGGAGAGCTGAAGGAAGGGTATGATGCGGACATCATAGTCTTAGATCTCAAGAAAAACTCATTTGTACCAAGAACGAACATCATATCGACGCTCGCGTATTCGGCAAGCGGCTATGAGGTGTGCACGGTGATGGTAGCCGGAAAGCTCCTCATGGAGGACAACAAGCTTCTCACTCTCGATGAGGAGAAGATAAGAGACGAGGTCGGAAAGAGGACGCAGAGGCTTTTGAAGGAGCGCGACCTGCACAGGGAAAAAGGCAAAGAGGCATAACACAGCTTGAAAAAGGAGGATTCTTTATGGCAAGTGAGATCAGGAACATCGAACTGGCACCGTCGGGTGAGAGAAAGATAGAGTGGGTCAGGAGGAACTGCCCGCTGCTCTCGATGCTTGAGAAGGAATTCAGCGAGACGAAGCCCTTCGCTGGGAAGAAGATAGCGCTCTCGGTACATCTTGAGGCGAAGACCGCATATCTGTGCCTTGTGCTGGCTGCAGGCGGGGCGGAGATGTACATCACGGGGAGCAACCCGCTCTCCACACAGGACGACGTCGCAGCGGCGCTCGTGAAGGCCGGACAGGAGGTTCACGCCTGGTACGGTGCGACCGAGGAGGAGTACAACGCCCACATAGCACACGTCCTTGAACATGACTGCAACATAATCATAGACGACGGCAGCGATCTGGTGCATACCCTGCACGAGAAGTTCCCGGAGAAGATAAAGTACGTGATCGGCGGCTGTGAGGAGACGACCACCGGCATCATCAGGCTCAAGGCCATGGCGGAGCGCAGCGAGCTCAAGTTCCCGATGGTCCTTGTAAATGATGCCGACTGCAAGCATCTCTTTGACAACAGGTACGGCACGGGACAGTCCGTCTGGGACGGCATCAACAGGACAACGAACCTGAT
>JAGDDC010000253.1 GCA_017958245.1 Lachnospiraceae bacterium | reverse complement strand
AGAGCAGTTCCGCGAGGTCGAGCGCGTCATACTCCTGCGCGTCATAGACAGGAAGTGGATGGCCCACATCGACGATATGGATATGCTCCGCCAGAGCATCGGCCTTCAGGCTAACGCTCAGCGCCATCCTGTAGTAGAGTACAGGATGAAGGGCTTTGATATGTTCCAGGAAATGATCAACTCGATCGCCGAGGATACCGCAAAGGGCCTCCTCCACGTAAAGATCGAGCAGAAGGTGGAGCGCGAGCAGGTTGCGAAGATAACAGGTACCAACAAGGACGATTCTGCGGTCAACGTTCCCAAGAGGCGTGCCGTAAAGAAGATCATGCCCAACGATCCCTGCCCTTGCGGCTCGGGCAAGAAGTATAAGTTCTGCCACAAGGCCACGGGAGAGTACGAAAACTAAAGGTTTGTTTTTTAGATTGAAAGGATGTGAGACGATGGTTGCTTTGGATCAGATCAAAATGACGCTTGGCAATTATGCAAAGCCGCTATTGGAAGTGGGGGATTCACTTTGACCTGGCCGGCAAAAAGCTGAGGGTCGAAGAGCTCGAGGGGATCATGGAGGAGCCCGGTTTTTGGGACGATCCCACGAGATCGCAGGAAATGATGAAGGAACTGAAGAACCTCAAGGACCTGATCGCGGAGTACGAGGGGCTGAAGAGCCAGTATGACGACATAGGCGTGCTTCTCGAGATGGGATATGAGGAGAACGACGAGGCGATGGTGCCAGAGATCCAGGAGGAATTGGACGGTTTTGTGTCGCATTTCGAGGAACTGAGACTCAGGACCCTGCTGTCGGGTGAATACGACAAGGACAACGCCATACTCACGCTCCACGCGGGCGCGGGCGGCACCGAGAGCTGCGACTGGGCTTCGATGCTGTGCAGGATGTACCAGAGGTGGGCCGAGAAGAAGGGCTTCACCGTGACGACGCTCGATTTCCTCGAGGGCGACGAGGCCGGACTCAAGTCCGTGACCTTGCAGATCGAGGGCGAGAACGCGTACGGATACCTGAAATCCGAGCACGGCGTGCACAGGCTCGTCAGGATATCGCCGTTCAACGCGGCCGGAAAGAGGCAGACTTCGTTCGTCTCGTGCGACGTGATGCCTGACATCGAGGAGGACCTCGACATAGAGATCCCCGATGATGACATAAGGATCGACGTCGTCCGCTCGAGCGGAGCTGGCGGCCAGAAGGTCAACAAGACGAGTTCTGCCATAAGGATCACTCATTTGCCGACAGGGATAGTCGTACAGTGCCAGAACGAGCGCTCGCAGTACCAGAACAAGGACAAGGCGATGCAAATGCTCAAGGCAAAGCTCTATCTCTTGAAGCAGCAGGAGAACCAGGACAAGGAGTCGGGCATCAGAGGCGAGCAGAAGGGGATCAACTTCGGAAGCCAGATCAGGTCGTACGTGCTCCAGCCTTACACAATGGTGAAGGACGTGCGCACGGAGGCCGAGGTCGCGAACGCTCAAGGCGTGCTTGACGGCAACATTGACCCGTTCATAAACTCATATCTGAAGTGGATCAACAACAGGTAAAACCTGAGGGGGTGTTT
>JAGDDC010000252.1 GCA_017958245.1 Lachnospiraceae bacterium | reverse complement strand
CTTTCCACTATGTACATTGTACATTGCTGCATCAAGCGCTGTTTTCTTTGAATCAAGCTTAGTTGCCTCGAAACTGTATGTGGGATCTCCATCTGTAAGTGCCACGATGATCTTCGCTGCGTCCTTTTCTTTTGCCAGCAGAGTCCTTGCGGCATTGATGCCTGCCTGGAAGTTTGTTCCTCGACCGATCCCTTCGCTTTTTTCTGAATCAATCTTGAGACCATCGATTGACTGTGTAAGATCCGCCTTGTTATTTGTAAGCGCAATGGTCTTGGTAACATCAGCCACACCAGTTGAAGCATATGTAACTTTATTGTCTTTTGTTACCTTTTTTACCTTGCCGGCAAAAGCAACAACACCCATCTTTACGGAATCTTTGTTTGCTTCCGTAAGTATCGAATTAATGAATTCCTTCGCAGCTGTCTTCGCCTTACCAATCTTGTCGCCTTCTTCCATCGAACCCGACATATCCATGACGAATACGATGTCAACCTTGTCGGTTGTGGTCGTAGGAACCGTAACCTTCGATCCCTTTACCATAAAATCAAACTGTACTGTTGCCTCATTGCCGTTGATTTCCGTAAGAACAGCCTTCTTCTCGAGCTCAACGCCGTCAACCGTTGTCTTTACGGTATCCGAATGAGACTCTGCCGCCTTCGAATCAAACAGATTCATGTTGATCGTGCCGATCACAAGAGCTGCGACCAGCATGAGGCTCAGGAACTTCTTAAGATTTGACTTAACTATCCCTTTCACTTTCCTCATTGTTTTGCGTCCTTTCATAAAAGAATTGTTTACAGTTTCTTCCCTGTTTCGTCGTTACATTTGTCTTTCCGTGAGATTTCTTTCCCCAAATCTCACTGTTTCATGCCACGACGAAACATCTCTGTGACCGAGTATATAGTCCAAAAGTAACATTTTGGATACATTTTGGGTTTAATTGGTATCTTTTCATCGAACAATATTACAACTATCCGAAACGGGTAGGTAGGGTTTTGTAACCCCATCTATGCTTGTGATCTTCCGACAGATGGCATCGGAGGTTCTTTTTGGCAAAGCGGGATAGGGTCGAAGGTTATCATTTGCAAAAGAAACCCCGTCCGCTCTTTCAAGCGGACGGGGTACAGTGGAGTCGAAGGGGTTCGAACCCTCGACCTCAGCGTTGCGAACGCTGCGCTCTCCCAGCTGAGCTACGGCCCCATTCTATAAAAGGCGACCTCGCGACCGGTCGCTGCGTCGTACGACGCTCTCAGAAAAAAACCGAGGGCGGTTTCTTCGCCCTCGGTTATGATACATCATCTCTCCGTCAAAATCAACCCGGAATCTGATATCCCTTTTGTAACTGTTCTCTTTCAAAGTCTGTCCTATACGTGGAACTTCCCGACCGTATCCTTCAGCGATCCGATGCTGTTCATGACGCTCGAAGTCGACTCCGAAGCGATCTCGCTCGACTGGGAGATCTCCCTGACTGTCTCGGTGACGGTCTGGATCGCTGCGCTCAGATCCTCCTGGTTCCTGTTGATGGACTCTATGCTCTCGCTGATGCTCTCCATATAACCCTTGAGCAGCTTGGTGTCTTTGCCGAGACTGTCGCTCGCGTTCGCGTAGAAGTCTGCGTCCTGCTTGTAGTTCGACGCGATCTCCTCGAGTCCGTCATAATCCTTGAGCACGACTTCGTTGATGAAAGTGAGGATCGAGTTGCTCTCCTCGGTGAGAGTCTTGACACTCGATGTAACCTTGTCAACAAGCACGTCGACCTTCTCGATCTCGGTCTTGGTCGTCGATGAGAGGTTGTTGATCTCGTCAGCCACAACGGCGAAGCCACGGCCCGCCTCTCCTGCTCTCGCGGCCTCGATCGAAGCATTGAGTGCGAGGAGGTTCGTCTGCGAAGCTATACCGCCGATAGCCTTGGAAACTTCCACGATCTGGTTGATGACCATCGCCGACTCGATAGCCGCGCGGAGCTTCTCCTCCGACTCTCTGGTCACGCGCACCGCGTTCCTCTTGTTTGTGAGGATCGTGGGAACCATCTTCTCTACGCGGCTGATGATCTCGTCCGCGTGGTTCTCCATCTCCTCCGTCCTCTCTCCGAGTGCCTCGACTGTCTGTGCAACCTCCGTGAGAGTTCCGCCGATGCCCTGTATGCTGCCGGTCTGGGATGTGATGTTGCCGCTCGTCTCTTCCATCGCCTGGCTGATCTGTCCGATACCTGAGTTGATACCGTCGATCTTGGCGACTGTCTCGGTCATTTGCTCATGTATCTGCTGCGACTCGTCCCTGGTCTTTCTTATGGTCGATATGAACTGCTGCTCGAGCTCGCCGATCAGATAATGTATCTCCTCGACCTCATCCTTCTGGTTCTTTATGTTCTCCTCGCCGATGATGTTCTTCTTGACGAAGTCCTTCATGCCCTCCATGGGCTTTAACTGTCTCTTGATCAGTGTCAGCATGACAAATGCGGCCACCACGATCGAAGCTACCGCGATCGCCACTGCCACGAGGATCATCCTGACTACCGTCGACATGGCGTTCTTTGTGGGAACCGCTATGCCGAGTACCCAGTTGCTGCCCTCGATCAGAGCAGTCGCAAAATAATTCTGCTCGCCGTCGTAATCGGCTGCGTTGACAACCGCACTCCCGGGAGCGCTCACGATGCCGTTGATCGCACTCACCGCAGATCCGACCGACGTCGTCTTGTCTTCGCCCGGCTCGAAAGCTTTGTTCTCGTGGATTATATAGTTCATGCTGCTGTCGACCAGGAAGCCATACTGTCCGCCGTCCGTGGGGATGGTGCTCATGATCGATGTGATCGTGTCAAGCGTAACGTCAGCGCCTACGACTGCGATCAGCTTGCCGCCGTAGTACACGGGGGAAGCGATGGTGATGCACATGCCGCCGATCAGCACGTCCATGTAAGGATCTGTGACGACGGTCGTGCCCGCCGCCTCTGCGCTCTTCCACCAGCCTCTGGACGAAGGGTCGTACCCCTCGGGTGTGGTCGCGTTGGGATCCGACTGAAGGAAATGCTTGTCGATCGTTCCAATATACATGTTGAGAAGCTCGGGTCTCCCTGCCGCATGCGCGCGGACAAGTGTCTGGAGATCCTCGTCTGAGGGAACTTCGGCGTTCAGGGCCTGTATGTTGTAGACCACTCCTTCCACCATTGTTCTCTCGCCCTCGATCCATTTGTCGATATTCAGTGCGTACTTGTTCGCCTGATGTTCAAGGCTCTGCGTCTGATCCTCCTTGAGGTTGTTCGCCGCCAGGATCATGACAACCCCGTTGGATATCAACATCGTGAGTATAACTATGATGATCGCTGCAACTGTAAGTCTTCCTTTGATCGTTTTTCCCATGTGCTCACCGGATGTTTACAAACATCTTTTCCTTTCCTCGGCATGACCGACTTTGCTATCTACAAAAGTATACACCCATTTATCGGATTTTTCAATATGAATTTTGCAATTTGGCAATTCTTTTGTTCTTCTTCGGAAATGCTGAAATCAGGGGCTTCTCATTTGACTCTCTTCTTTTTTGTATATATCCACGGGATGATGTGGTATGATTATATCAAATAAGTCCGCCACGCCACGAACTGTTATGACCTGCGGGCGGCAGAACGGAGAGAGCCATGAAAAAAGAAAACACGAAAGAACCTGCAACCAAAACTGTGGGAAGACCTGTGGGAAGACCTGCGGGAAAGACCCCGAAAGTTGCTGCAAAACAGCTGATGAAGTATGTCGAAGAGGCGAAGACGCCCTATCACTGCGTTCTCGAGAGTGAGAGGCAGCTGAAGGCCGCGGGGTTTAAGGAGCTGCTTGCCGGAGGGACCTGGCATCTGAAGGAGGGCGGCCGCTATTATGTCATACCGTTCCCCACCTGCATATTCGCATTTGCGGTTGGAGACCTGAAGAAAAAGACGGGTCGCGGGCTCCACGTTGCCGCGGCACATACCGACTACCCCTGCCTTCACATAAAGCCCGGGGCGGAGCTTACCTCGGGGGACTATCTGAAACTCAACGTCGAGGTCTACGGCGGGCCGATCCTCAACACCTGGTTTGACAGACCGCTCTCGATAGCGGGCTCTGTGATGCTCAGGTCGGACGACATATACAGGCCGAAGCGTGTTGTCGTTGACTTGGCACGTCCCGTGATCACGATCCCAAATCAGGCGATCCACTACAACCGCGATGTAAACAAGGGTGTCGAGCTGAAGAAGCAGATAGATCTTCTGCCGCTCTTTGGGATGCGCAAAGACGCGAAAGGCGCCGGACAGGGTAATCCCGCCGCCGCCTCCGATTTCTTCCTCTCCTTCCTCGCAAAGGAGCTGAAGGTGAAGAAGTCCGACATACTCGACTTTGATCTCTATGTATACAACCCCGAGCCTCCCTGCCTTGTAGGTATGAACGAGGAGTTCATCTCGTCCCCGAGGCTTGACAATCAGACCTCGTGCTTCGCGCTTCTCAGAGCAATGATCGAGGGAACGCATAAGTCGGGGATTGACGCTATCGCGCTCTTTGACAACGAGGAGATCGGTTCGACCTCAAAGCAGGGTGCTGACTCGACCCTCCTGTCAAGGCTTTTGGAGAAGCTGTACGCCTCGTTGGGCCTTTCTTCCACGAAGCTTTGCGATGACGTGACCGCCGGGTTCCTGCTCTCCGTTGACGTGGCTCACGCGGTCCATCCGAACCGCGCCGACAAATTCGACCCCGCGAACTGCGCGAAGACAGGCGACGGCGTGATACTGAAGATGTCGATCAACCAAAGGTACTCCTACGACACGGAGGCGGTCGCTTCCATCCGGCAGCTGCTCGAGGCAAATTCTATTCCTTATAAGAAGTTTGTCAATCACTCGGATATGGCGGGCGGCGGTACCATAGGCCCGATCATTTCCTCGATCCTGCCCATGAAGACCGTAGACACAGGCGTTCCGATCCTCGCGATGCACTCCTGCCGCGAGATGATGGGCGCCGCCGACCAGTACGCCTTAGAGCGCATGGTTACAAAGTTTTTCGACTGAGAGGTTAGCCTCGGAGGCTATGCGCTCCTCGTCGATGGTCGTCAGTTTCCCGTCGCGAACCGTCACGCGTCCGTTGACTATAGTCATGTCCACGCTGCCTTTGTATCCCACTGTCGCGAGTACTGATCTCGGATCTGCAAGAGCTCCCGCGAGCTCGAGCTTCCGCGTGTCTATCATAAAGAGGTCTGCGGCCATGCCCTCGGCGAGATATCCGATGTCATCTCGCCCGAGGAGCCTTGCGCCTCCGCGCGTCGCAAGCTTCAGACAGTCATAGCCCGAAGGTGCGCCACTGCTTGAATTCAGCCTGTGGAGCAGATAGCACACACGCATCTCCTCGAGGAGGTTCGATCCGTCGTTGCTCGCGCTCCCGTCGACTGCAAGTCCCACGGGGACGCCGAGCCTGAGCATCTCAGGCACTCTCGCAACGCCCGAGGAGAGCTTCATGTTCGATATGGGGCAATGTGCCACGCCCGTTCCGGTATCCGCGAGGAGCTTCAGCTCCCTGTCGTCAAAGTGTATGCCGTGTGCGAACCACACGTCGCTTCCGAGCCACCCGGTCTCCTCCATGTAGGCGAGCGGGCGCATCCCGTAGCGCTCGAGCATATAGTTCTCTTCGTCCTTCGTCTCCGCAAGATGGGTGTGGAGTCTCACATGCTTCGCCCTTGCAAGCCTTGCAGACTCGACGAGCAGATCTTTGGTGACGCTGAAGGGAGAGCAGGGCGCGAGCGCGATCCTGCTCATGGAGAACCTGGAGGGGTCCTGGAGCTTGTCTATGAGCCTCTCCGAGTCTTTTATGATCTCGTCGGTCGTCTGCACCACTTCATCCGGCGGGAGACCGCCGTCTTTCTTTGAGAGCGACATGCTTCCCCTCGAAAAATGCATCCTCACGCCAATCTGAGCCGCGGCTTCAGCCTGGGCATCTATGAGACCGCACTCTTTCGGGCTTCCCGAAGGTACTCCCCAGGCAACACTCCTCGAGGCGCCTCCTGCTCCAAGGCTTCCTGCCCTGCTGCCCTGCAACTCTCCCGGGAAGACATAGTGGTGGTCGAACACCGTCGTGCATCCCGTCTTCATGAGTTCTCCCACACCGACTAAGGTGGAGAGGCGCACGTCCTCGCAGTCTATCTTCTTCCATATCTCATAGAGATACCTGAGCCAGTCAAAGAGTTCCATGTTCTGCGTGGTGGGGAGGTTCCGCGTGAAGATCTGGTACAGGTGATGATGGGTGTTCACAAGCCCCGGATACACTGCCATATGCCTTGCATCGATCACTTCGGCGCTCTCCAGATCAGCCTTCGTAAACCCGCAGTCCTTCAGGTCTCTTTCCGCCCCGTTCTCCGCACAGGCCTCACGCGGGCTGTCAGCTCCGTCTGCCGCAGAGGCAGCATCCTTTCCTATATAGACGATCTCCCTGTCCTTTATGACCATATCCGCGTGTTCAAGCATCCTGTCCTCATCATCGCAAGTCACGAGATACCTGATACCCTTGATCCATATACAACCCATGAACCACCCCTCCTTTTCCGCTTCTTCATACACCATCGTTCTTTCCCGGCCGCCTCCGGACCCAGTTCTGTGACCGAGCCTGTTCTTTCCCGATCCCATTATATCAGCTTTGTCCGGACAAGAAAACAGGACCGCAGCTTTCGCTGCGGCCCTGAGCAATTCAAAACCTGAGGTGTTCAAACACCGGGTTCCGCTCTATCCTAGAACCATCCGAATCCGGGAAGGATAGGAGAGATGATGTCCCAGATGCTTGTAGACTTCTTGATCGTAAGTGTGGTCTCGCTGACTACGGGATCGCCGTAGATCAGGATCTCGTCACCCTTGTAAGCCTCGAGTACATCTGTCTCAACGGAAACCTTCTGCTTGTTGTAAGCGTTCTTTACCTTGAAAACAAGGCTCAGTACAGGAAGGTTGCTTGTTACAGCCGATGAAGAGATCCACGCTGCGCTCACGCCCTTCTTGCTTCCGCTTTCATAAGAAGTGTTCACATCAACAGTTCCGAGGAAAGTCGACGAATATACACATTCAAGTCTCATAACGGAGGGATCGTAGTTTACTGCAACCCTGCCGTTTGTGATCTTGCTGTTTCTCTTAAGATACACGGTTACCTCCACCGTATCCTTGGAACTTGAGATCTCGGTGGTAAAATACTCTTTCGCTATCGTGCTTTTAGGATTGCTGCGAGGTCCGAACAGCCAATCAAGGAAAGTACCTGCCTGAGCTGTCGACGAGCCTGTAGCTAAAATAAGACAAAGCACGAGGGCAATTATAACTGTTATTTTCTTTTTCATTTGAAATTCCCCTTTCTATCGTCCCCGCGGGCGCCGGCAGTTACCGGCCGCACCGCAGGTCTGCATGTCTTATTATTTCACGATTATCTCTCTGGTGAGTGTCTCGATCTCGCTGAAATCGTTTGCTTCGAGCTGCTGATACAGTGTTACGTTGTCGAGATCGGTCTTGAGTGTCTGGTCAACTCTGTCGATAGAGCCTGTCTGAGCGCCGTTGCCGATCTCTCCGCCCCACTCGAGCAGACCCGACACAGGCCAGATGCCGTCCTCAAAGCGTCCGAGCTCGAAAGGAGTAAATGTGCTGACTCCCTCTGCGCTGTCGTATTCCTCGAAGAGGAGGTACATGGTCGATGCGCCGCTTCCGTCATACAGTGAGTAGAACACAAGCTCGTCCTCTGTTATGTAGAGTGAATCAAAGTACCATCCGCCCTCTGTGGTCACGCCGGTCTCGCTGGCATCCATGATGCCGTACATACCGTTGGTAACCCAGAGAAGCTGCCAGATCACACCATCCTCATCGATCACATAGATCCAATCTGCGGGATTTCTCTGGTATCTCGTTGTGAAGGAATATGCAACACCTACCATGTAAGCGTCCGTGTAATCCCTCATGTCGATGTAACCTGAAAGCGCACCGTCCGTAGTGCTCCTCATGATGAAAGGACCATATGTCGAGTAGATATACTCGGTACTCTCTGAGTAAGCCATATCGGTGAACCATGTTGTTCCGTCAGCAACGAGCTCCGTCGAGAAGCCGTTTGCGGGATCGATCGCATAGAGCGATGCATCCGACTGATCATCAGACTGGGTAGAAGCGTAAATCTTGTCGCCTACCACTGCTGCCGACCAGAAGTCCTGAGGGAACGAATCCGAGAGCATCTCATACTCAGGGAGTGTAGCTGTGTTGAACGTTGCAAATGAAGGTCTGTTCGTTGTATCCCAGATGAATCCTTCAAGCTGCTGAGGTATCGAGAATACCTCTACATAGATCTCAGCGTATACCATGCTGCCGTCTGCAGCAGGAGCATTTGCGATCGCATATACGATCGTCTCGCCGTCTGCAACACCGGTGATGATACCATTCTCGTCTACGGTTGCGACTGTCTCGTCATCAGAGAGCCAGATCACTGAATCGTCTACGAGTGTGTCGGGACCAACCACTGCTGAAACCTTGTATGAGTTGCCCTTGAGGAGAACAACTTCCTCATCGCTCACACTGATGGTCTCTGCGTAGTTTGTATCAGGGTTGCCGCTCATGTTTACACGGTAGAGCGACTCGTTGCCTGCGTAGTCGATCACGTCTACGTAGAATACCGACTGAGGATAATCTACAGTTACTTCCGAGATCGAGTAAGGCTCTGTCTGGTTTACGGCATATCTGCCGAGGATCTTGCTCTTCGAACGATCGAGAACAAGAACTGCTGCAACATAGTTGTCATCGAGAACATCAACGCTGAGGGTTCCGATCTCGTTGCCCTGCTCGTCTGTTCTCACGCCCGTATCCTTGACCTCTGCAAGAGGAGCCTGGTTGTCGATCGTCAGAGGAAGTGTCCATGTGACGCCCTTGCCGGGAACTCTCGACTCGTCGAGGTAGTATGAAGGAAGAGCCGTAACAGTGATGTTGACCTTGGTTCCGTCTGCAAGAGGCTTGCCCTGTGCGTCGGTTCCCTTCCAGCCGATGGGAAGCTGGGTGCGGTTGCCCTCCCAGGTCATCGTAGGCTGATAGAAGAACGCTGCCTCTACGGCACCCTTGTCAAGGCTGTAGTAAACCTCACCGGTCTCTGCGTTCTTGACCTCAAGCTTGAGATCAGCCGCGTTCCTGATGAGAGTGAGAACTGCTGCGTAGAACTCTGTGGAACCATCCGACTTCATCGCGTTCCTGTCTGCGATGTACTCGTCGTCGTCAGCGTAATCATTGCCAAGGAAGTAATACTTTCTTGAGTCTCCCGCAGTTCTTGTAAGGAAGTAGTTGGTGAACTCATTCTCCTCAATATCGAGGGTGTAGAGCCACTCATCTTCGCTTCCGTGATAGTATCTGATGAGATCGAAAGGCTCAAACATCGACGAATCGCCCCAGTTGCCATAGAAAGCAAGGAACGGGATCGAGAGGTCGATCTTGCCGTTTAAGTAAACGAAACCGTCTACGAACATACCGTTTGCGAAGTTCTCCTCAAGGTATGCCCTGTCATCAGCCGAAAGCTTGATCGTAACCGTGACTTTAGCCTTGTCCTTGACTGCAAACGCCTTCTTGTAGAAGTCGATCTTGCTCTTCTTGGGGTTCCTGATGCCAAGGAAGAACAGTCTTGCATCATTGGTATCGAT
>JAGDDC010000021.1 GCA_017958245.1 Lachnospiraceae bacterium | reverse complement strand
GCGGCGAGGAGTTCCTCGTCATGCTGACCGGCATAGAGCCGAGGCAGGCTCTGCAATGGACGCTCATGCTCAAGAAGCGCATCGAGGACCTGAAGATCTCACACGCGAGCGACAACTTCCTGCCTTATGTCACGGTCAGCATGGGACTTGCCTGCTGTCAGACCGGACAGGGCAGATCCTTCGAGCAGATCCGCGAGGAGGCAGACAGGGCGCTGTACGACGCAAAGTACAGCGGAAGGGCGTGCCTGTCCTACAACAAGAAGATATACGCGCAGCTTAACGCATATCAGTACAGGAAGAGAGCCAACGCCTGACGTGTTAAACTATCGCGCGACCTTGCCGATATACAATATGAGAAGGTACCCTTTTTTTGGAACGTGAGTTTCAAAAAAGACCTTTTAGCCAGGCTGAACGTAACTAAACAAGGATGTTGCACACGGGCAGCGCCCCCGGCACACTGTGACAGTGATCCGGGCAACACGCTTCCCGACCGATGAAAGGAGTCATTATGGAGAACATCAATCTTTCGGGGAACATAACTTCCTACCCGCAGACGTCGGTTGACGCAGCGGCAAAAACCCCGGGTATCCAGAGTGCTTCTGCCGGACGCGGCGCCGGAGACGCGCCTGCGGCGGTCTACGAGAAGAACACCCCTTCCGTTGCAAAGGTGAGAGCCGATCAGGCAACTATCGACAGGCTCAAGGCTGAGGCGGAAGAGAGGACACAGTCTCTCAAGACTCTGGTAGAACGCCTTATCTCAAAGCAGAGCTCGGCTTACGACATCGCGATGTCGGTTGCCGAGGGAGGACTCGCTAACTTCTACAGGAGCCTCGAGGTTGACGAGGCTGCGGTAGAGCAGGCAAAGAAAGACATTGCAGAGGACGGTTACTGGGGTGTCGAGCAGACATCGGAGAGGATCGTTTCATTTGCAAAGGGACTCGCAGGCGACGACGCAGAAGCTGCAGCAAGCATGCTCGAGGCAGTGAAGAAGGGCTTCGCGCAGGCTGAGGACGAGTGGGGAGAGAAGCTTCCCGACCTCTCACAGAGGACCATGGAAGCGACCTACAAGAAACTCAACGAGTGGATCGACAGCCTGAAGAAGACCACCGAGCCCGCGGCGGACGCTGCGAGCAAGGCGATCATACAGCAGGCAGCCACGGCGACTCTTGCAGAGTAGCTTTAGAGTCACAGGACTGTCAGACAACAGATCATCAAAGCTCCCACACCGCGCGGAACGTGAGTGTGGGGGTTTTTTATAGTGTGTATCGGTGACGTTGCAGGCGCGGCGCCGAGATGTTTTGCCTGCGGCAAGGTGATTTTATGAAGGGTCTAAAGAGCCGCATGATCATAGCTTTCCTGATCATCATCATCATCCCGGTCGTTCTGATCATCGCCTTCGGGACGATCATCGCGACCTACCAGTCATACTCGATCCTCGAGACTTACGAGGTGGAGAGCGACACGGTCCAGGTGGTCTCAAATCCTATGAGGATCTTAAGCCGCATGACGAGCCCCGCCTTCCAGCAGATGAGCAGGATGAAGGACGAGGCGCCTGACAAGCTCTTTGACGAGCAGTACCTCGACAGGATCAACGATTCCCTTCTCGCGAAATACTCATTTGTCGTGGTCAAGAGAAACGGGGACTTCTTCTACGTGGGGGACGAGGAGAAGTTCAAGACGGTGGAGAACGTCCTCCCCGCGACCTTCGTCAGCGCGATCGAGAGGAACAACGAGAACGGACTGTACGTGTACGACAACGACAACAACGCCTTCCTGGTGAAGCAGCTCAGCTTCAGCGGGAGCGACTCCACACCCGGGCTTGTCTATATCATAACGGACGTTGACAATCTGCTGCCGCAGCTTCGTATGACGGCGATCCAGTCCGTCATAGCCTTCGGCGGCGTGCTGATCATCACGGCAGTGATCCTCGTGTTCTGGCTATACCGCAGCATCATCAGCCCCATCACGGTCCTCACCGACGCGACGCAAATGATCAAGCAGGGCAACCTTGACTTCACGGTCTCGGGCAATCCCGACGACGAGCTTGGCAGGCTGTGCGAGGACTTCGAGGAGATGAGGGTGAACTTAAAAGACCTGATCGACGCGCAGAAGAAGTCACAGAAGGACAGCATCGAGCTCATAGGAAACATCTCGCATGACCTGAAGACGCCCATAACCGCGATCAAGGGGTACGCGGAGGGCCTGCTCGACAACGTCGCAGACACGGAGGACAAGAAGGAGAGGTACCTAAAGACCATATACAACAAGGCTGCCGACATGGCCGTGCTCGTGGACGAGCTGGCCTTCTACAGCAAGGTCGACGCCAACGCCGTGACCTACGATTTCAGCAGTCTCGACGTCGACGCTTACTTCAACGACTGCAGCGAAGAATTAAGCCTTGACATGGAACTCAAAAATGTTACCCTTAAATATAGCAACGATTGCAAACCGGGCACACGCATAATGGCCGACCCCGAGCAGCTCAAGCGCGTGATCAGCAACATCATGGGCAACTCTCTCAAGTACATGAACAAGCCCGAGGGAGAGATCGAGCTGAGGCTCAAGTCCATAGGCGATTACGTGCAGATCGAGATCGCGGACAACGGGTCGGGGATCGCGGCGAAGGACCTTCCCTATATCTTTGACAGGTTCTACCGCACCGATGAATCAAGGAACTCCAAGCAGGGAGGCACGGGCCTTGGGCTTGCGATCACGAAGAAGATAGTCAAGGACCACAACGGCCAGATCTGGGCGCTGAGCGAGTACGGACAGGGTACGACGATCATCTTCACCATACCGGAGCTTGACGAGGAGCGCGAACAGGAGGAAGCTGCCGCGGAAGTCACGGCGGTTCCCGAAAAGCCGGTCAGATTCTTTGGCAGGAACAGAGAAAGGAGGACGAGCAGTGAAGCGGATACTGATAATAGAGGATGAGGAAGCCATTGCTGAGCTTGAGAGGGACTATCTCGAGCAGTCAGGGTTTGAAGTGGTGATAGAAAACAACGGGAAAAAGGGACTTGAGAGAGCGACGCGCGAGGATTTCAATCTCATCATCCTGGACAGGATGCTCCCCGAGATCAGCGGGGACGAGATCTGCCGCACGGTGAGGGAGACGAAGAACATCCCCATCATCATGGTGTCTGCGAAGGACAGCGAGAACGACACCGTGAGAGGACTGAGACTCGGCGCGGACGACTACATGTCGAAGCCCTTCCGCCCGGGCGAGCTCGTCGCCAGAGTCAGGGCGCATCTCACGAGGTACGATTCCTTAGTCGGAAGCGGAGT
The DNA here is from genome assembly GCA_017958245.1 of Lachnospiraceae bacterium. Next base: position 2,705 of record JAGDDC010000021.1, on the reverse strand, counting down.
GTCGGAGAACTCCGTGGTCGAGATCCGCGGCATAAGGATAGACAAGACCGCGCGCAGGGTTTACATAAACGGTGAGGAGAAGAGCTTCACGACGAAGGAGTTCGACCTTCTGACCTTCCTTGCGGAGCATCCGAACCACGTGTACACGAAGGAAGAGCTCTTCAAGGAGATCTGGGACATGGACTCGATCGGCGATATCGCGACAGTCACGGTCCACATAAAAAAGATCAGGGAGAAGATAGAGACCGGAGATTCCAAACCCCAGTACATCGAGACGATATGGGGAGTGGGCTACAGGTTCAAAGAATAAAGGACAGAAAAAGAGCCGCAGTGGTATGCAACCTGCGGCTCTGTGTTTTTTTCGGAAGGGTTTGTCCCTTTTCTTACTCGAGAGAGTAAGGCATGAGTGCGATGTGTCTTGCACGCTTAACAGCAACTGTGAGCGCTCTCTGGTGCTTTGCACAGCTTCCTGTGATCCTTCTGGGAAGGATCTTGCCTCTCTCAGATACAAACCTCTTTAATTTGTTTACATCCTTATAGTCGATGCCTGCGCTTGTCTTATCTGCACAGAAGACGCAGACCTTCTTTTTCCTGCGCATGGGACGGCGCTTGATGGGAGCATCGCCCTTGTCGCCCTTGTCTGTATTCTTGTTGAATGGCATTGTCTTTACCTCCTTGTTCTCAAATTTCAAACCTAGTTAAAAGGGAGCTCTTCTTCGATCCCCTTGGGGATGTTCATGAAGCCGTCTCCTGCGGCAGCTGTGGGTTCCGGCATGGGCATGTCGTAGGAACCGCGTGAAGCATCGCCGCCTGAAGCATTTTTGCTCTCTGCGAACTCGATCTCTTCGCAAATGATCTGCACACTGTAAACCTTGGCGCCTTCTTTGTTCGTGTAGTTATCGTTCTGAACTCTTCCCGACACGAGTATCTTTGTACCCTTTGCGAGGTACTTGCTCACGAATTCGGCCTGCTTGCCGAACGCGGTGCAGTTAAAGAAGTCGGCTGAATCTTCGCCGTCGCGCTTGAACCTGCGGTCTACTGCGAGTGAAAATCTTGCGATGGTCAACGGATTTGTACCTTGTGAATCTCTTACTTCGGGATCGCGTGTCAATCTTCCCATTAAAATGACTTTATTCATATGGGAAACCTCCTATTCTTCGTCCCGTCTGACGCACAAGAATCTGAGAACGTTCTCCATGATACGAACGCGCTGTTCGATCTCAACCGGAGTTGTGGACTCAGCATCGAATTGGATGAAATAGTAGAAACCTTCTTTCATCTTCTGGATCTCATAGGCCAGTCTTTTCTTTCCCCAGTCGTCTACGTTCAGGTCTTTTCCACCGAATTTTGTGATGATGTCCTTAACGCTTTCAACTAAGGCGTTCCTGTCTTCATCCTCGAGCTTTGAACTAACAACTAAGGCCAATTCGTACTTGTTCATAGCCTTTTGCACCTCCTTTTGGTCTCTGGCCCCGCTGCGAACGGAGCAAGGATATACATACCACAATAAAGCATTGTAACATGCGGACAGAGAAAAATCAAGGGGTTTTTTGTGCTGAAAACGCACGGGTTTAGAAAGGACTTTCCTTTTTGACTTATAAATGATACAATGGTCACGGTGTAGTTTTAAGATCGGAGATTCCTATGAAAAAGATGATGCTTAAGAAAGCGCTCAGATCATATATCATTTGCCCTTTGATACTATCGATCATACTGGTCGGCGCTGTCATATATGTTCTCTTCAGAGACAGTGAGCTCGCTCTCATACTCGGCATCGTGGTCGCAGTCTACATACTGGCACTTGTCGTGTACTTCTTTGCGCGCAGGAAGCGCATCATGGGAGAGCTCGTGAGGTTTGCGACCGACTACGGGCAGAAACAGCGGGCGCTTCTCGGGGAGATGGCTATCCCCTACGCGGTGCTTGATACAAGCGGCAGGATCATGTTCGCGAACCGCAAGTTCACGACGCTCGTCGAGACCGAAGAGTGCATGCACAGGACCATCACGTCGCTCTTCCCCGACATAACAAAGGACATCCTCCCCACGGACGAGAACGTGAGCGAGGTGAACTTCAAGGTCGGCGGCAGGGGCTTCATGGCTCAAATGAACTATATCAGGATGCAGTCGCTCTCGGAGGATTCCTTCTGGAACAGGAGCGGCGGGGCGGAGCCGGATGAGAGCGATGCACTGATCGCCCTCTACCTCTACGACGAGACCGAGGTCCTTGAGTTAAAGCAGGCAAACATCGATCAGAAGACGATCATCGGCCTTCTCTACATAGACAATTACGAGGAGGCCCTCGAGAGCATCGATGAGGTCAGAAGGTCGCTCCTGACTGCGCTCGTCGACAGGAAGATCAACAAGTACTTTCAGGGCGTTGACGCCATCATAAGAAAGCTTGAGAAGGATAAATACTTCTTCATCTTCAAGAACATGTACCTTGAGTCGCTCAAGGAGGCCAAGTTCTCGATACTCGACGAGGTTCGCTCGGTCAACATAGGCAACGATATGTCCGTCACGATAAGTATGGGCATCAGCACCTTCCACGACTCCTTCACCGGAGGCTACGAATCCGCGAGAGCGGCCATAGATCTGGCTCTTGGGCGCGGAGGCGACCAGGTCGTGATCAAGGACAAGGAAGGCGTGATCTACTACGGCGGCAAGAGTGCCTCGGTGGAGAAGAGCACCAGAGTCAAGGCGAGAGT
>JAGDDC010000251.1 GCA_017958245.1 Lachnospiraceae bacterium | reverse complement strand
CTTCGGCGCGACGAGCTCCGGCGCAGGTATCGGCTGGTATATCTCGATGAGACGTAACTTCATGGACGTGCCGGGCGTGTTCGCATCGCTCATAGTCATCATCATCATCGGTCTGGTGATCGAGTACGGCATATTCTACTGGGTTGAGAAGTTTACTGTTAGAAAGTGGGGTATGTCATCATGAGGATAAAGAGACTGTTCAGTGAGAACGAGGCTTCGGGAGGCGCAAACAGCGCCGCTCTCGGGGCAAATGATACACAGACACAAAACGAGGGACCGCTCCTCGAGGTAAAGCACTTAAAGAAGGTCTTTACCGACAGGGGATATGAGGAAGTCATACTTCACGACGTGAACCTCACGGTGAACAGAAGAGACTTCATATGTATACTCGGACCCTCAGGCTGCGGCAAGACGACGTTCCTTCGCTGCGTGGCGGGTTTCTCCGACTACGAGGGCGAGATCATAGTCGCAGGCAAGAAGGTAAAGAAGCCCGGAACCGACAGGATCATGGTGTTCCAGGATTTCAACCAGCTCTTCCCCTGGAAGACCGTGGAGAAGAACATACAGTATCCCTTGAAGCTCAAGGGCATCAAGGACAAGGTCGAGCTCAAGAGGCTCTCCGACATCTACCTCGAGAAGGTGGATCTGGCGGGCTATCAGAAGTTCTACCCCCATCAGCTCTCGGGCGGCATGAAGCAGCGTGTGGCCATAGCAAAGGCCCTTGCGCTCGGTCCCGAGATCATACTTATGGACGAGCCTTTTGCAGCGCTCGACGCGATGACGAGAAACAATCTCCAAAAGGAGCTCCTTGAGATCGCCCAGCGCGAGAAGGTCACCGTGATCTTTATCACCCACAACATCCAGGAGGCTATCGTGCTCGGAAGCAGGGTGCTCCTCATGTCGAAGCAGGGTATGATAAAGATCGACAAGGTAAACGACATCCCGAAGCCTGTGACACCTTCGTCGCCCGGTTACGGCGCGATGTGGGATCTCTTCCACAACGCTCTCGAGGAGGAGCGCATCGTGAAGAACAGACTTGCACTTGAGGACAACGAGGAAAATGAGTCTTGATTTATCCCTTTTCCTCATGTATAATCTGCAAAGGAATCAAAGAGGAAATGCCCTCTGTTCCGGATGGAACGGAGGGTTTTTTGAAAGAAATGGTTTTGAGGAGTATCTACTATGGAAATGTATGAAGAATTGGTGGAGCGCGGACTGATCGCCCAGGTGACCGACGAGGATGAGATAAGAAAGCTCATAAACGGCGGCGGAGCAAGATTCTACATCGGCTTCGATCCCACGGCGGATTCGCTCCATGTAGGACATTTTATGGCGCTTTGTCTCATGAAGAGACTTCAGATGGCAGGCAACAAGCCCGTAGTGCTGATAGGCGGCGGCACGGGCTATATAGGAGATCCTTCGGGACGCTCGGACATGAGGAACGTCCTCACACCCGAGACCATAGAGCACAACTGCAATTGCTTCAAGGCTCAGATGGAGAGATTCATAGAGTTCGGCGAGGACAAGGCGATCATGGTAAACAACGCCGACTGGCTGTTGAAGCTCAACTACATCGAGATGCTCCGCGATGTCGGAGCGTGCTTCTCGGTCAACAACATGCTCCGCGCGGAGTGCTACAAGCAGCGCATGGAGAAGGGCCTCTCCTTCCTTGAGTTCAATTATATGATCATGCAGAGCTACGACTTCTATTATCTGAACGAGCACTACGGCTGCAACATGCAGTTCGGCGGTGACGATCAGTGGAGCAACATGCTCGGAGGAACGGAGCTCATCCGCAAGAAGACAGGCAAGGACGCTTACGCCATGACCATCACCCTGCTCTTGAACAGCGAGGGCAAGAAGATGGGCAAGACTGCGAAGGGAGCGGTATGGCTCGATCCTAACAAGACTTCACCCTTCGAGTTCTACCAGTACTGGCGCAACGTCGATGACGCGGACGTCATGAAATGCATAAAGATGCTGACCTTCATCCCCATGGACACCATCAAGGAGATGGAGAACTGGGACGGCAGCAGGATCAACGAGAAGAAGCAGATCCTTGCACACGAGCTCACTGCGCTCGTACACGGCGAGGAGGAGGCAAAGAAAGCTGAGGAGACCGCGAAAGCTCTGTTCTCAGGCGAGGGAGACGATGCGAACATGCCCTCAACAAGCCTCACACCCGACCAGCTCGACGGCGACGGGATCAACATCGCGACTCTTCTTGGTATCTGCGGACTCTGCCCCTCAAGGAGCGAGGCTAGAAGGCTCATCGAGCAGGGCGGCGTGAGCGTTGACGGCGAGAAGGTCTCGGCTGTGAGCGAGATCATTTCGAGAGAGCGCCTCGAAAAGGGTATCAAGATCAAGAAGGGAAAGAAGATCTTCCACAGAGTGACGCTCGGGTAAACCGGGTCGCAGGCTGCCTGCGGGTCCGGGAGGACATTTGCGGGCCAGGACTTAGGGTTTCATGAAAAAAATGCTTGACATACGATCCGCTCTGTGTTAGCATACTTGAGGTTAAGAGCTGCCGAAGACAGCAGGTGCGAAAGCGTAAGAGCGATGCTCGCCTGCCGAGGAGATCATTATATTGATATCTTATGTCGCTTCGGGGAACCGGAGCGACTTTTTTTCGAACAGCACCTGACACATCCTATCAAAACAGGAGGTAAAAAGATGGCAAAGGTTGAACTTAAACAGCCGATCATCGATGAGATCAAAGGCTACGTTGCCGACACACAGGCAGCTGTACTCGTTGATTACTGCGGATTGACGGTTGAAGAGGATACCGCGCTCCGTAAGGCACTCAGAGAGGCAGGCGTGACCTACAAGGTTTACAAGAACACTTTCCTCAAGAGAGCTTTCGAGGGAACGCCGTATTCGGAGCTTGACAAGCACCTCGACGGACCTACTGCTGTTGCTTTCTGCGCAACAGATGCTACGGCTCCCGCAAGAGTACTTGCAGACTGCGCAAAGAAGTATCCCAAGTTAGAGTTCAAGGGCGGCGTTGTTGACGGAACATACTACGACGCAAAGGGAATCCAGATCATCGCATCTATCCCTTCAAAGGAGGTTCTCATCTCGAGACTCCTTGGCAGCATGAAGAGCCCTATATCGAACTTCGCTCGTGTGCTTAAGCAGATCGCTGAGAAGAGCGCTTGAGACACTGCAACAGGAAACCAGTAAAGAATTGAATTTTAAACGGAGGAAATTATCATGACAACACAGGAATTTATCGATGCTATCAAAGGCTTGACAGTTTTAGAGTTAAACGACCTTGTTAAGGCTTGTGAGGAAGAGTTTGGCGTAAGCGCAGCAGCAGGCGTTGTTGTAGCAGCAGCAGGCGGCGCAGCAGGCGCAGCTGAGGAAGAGAAGACAGAGTTCGACGTAGAGCTTACAGAAGTTGGTGCTGAGAAAGTTAAGGTCATCAAGGTAGTTCGTGAGCTTACAGGACTTGGCCTCAAGGAAGCTAAGGACGCTGTTGACGGCGCTCCCAAGGTTCTCAAGGAAGGCGTTTCCAAGGAAGAGGCTGAGGCAGCTAAGAAGCAGCTCGAGGAAGTTGGCGCAAAGGTTACACTTAAGTAATTCCTGGAAGCCATACCGGGAGGTTCTTCCGGTATGGCTGACGTAGCCCCCGAGGCTCCGTTAGGAGCCAAGGGGGTTTTTTATAGGTAACCGACGTAGCCCCCGAGGCTCCGAAAGGAGCCTCGGGGGTCTTTTTTTCTTGAAATCGCGCCATCTAAAGAGTACAATAAAAGGTGAATGTTTTGGTGATGAGGAGCATTTGATCAGAGGGGTTTGATATGTCGATAGCGACTTCTGTCAGAATCAGAAATGAAATGTGTACCATGCGTATATGCGTTGACGACCATTCCGGCGGCGAGATCGTCGGGAGGCTTTTCAACGCTTATTACAATGGGCCGATCTATTTTGACAACTGGATCCAGCTGATCAAGGAGATGGAGGATTTCTTCAACCTGTTTGAGTACCCGCACGAGACTATGACAAGAAGGTCATTTGAGCAATACAGAGACGATTACATAGATCCCGAAGAGGAGGAGGGCATAGTCAGGCACAAGCCCATAAAGCCCGCCATCCCGAAGACCCTTTTCAAGCACGCCGCTCTCGGGAAGCTCGCAACTTTCGAGACGAAGGTCATGTTCAGACAGAACGCGAGCTGGCAGGGGAGAGTGCGCTGGGTCGAGGCCGAGGCTGTCGAGGAGTTCGGGAGCGCTCTGGAGCTGATCTTTATGATCGAGAATTCAGTGGATGCCTGATCAAAGGAGGTTCGAGTGGGAGATTACAGAAAAGAGAGATTGATGCTGGCGATAATCATCCTGTCAGGCTTTGGAAACATAGCCGAGACGATCATCGCCGGATGGGAACTGTGGGTCATTCCGATCATAGTAGTAGGCGCTTTGGGCACAGGCTGGCTTCATATTGCCCGAAAAGCCGACATGATCATAAGGACCGACGTTTTTTTTGTATATGCGGCTTTTTTGGTGTTCTTTCACGGCATGCACGAGATCAGCTACTTTGACGTATCGATCGTGACCCTGATCATGATGGCGACGTTCATGATGGCTGACAGGGCTGCATTCCTGAACCTGATACTGATCGAGTATGTTGTGATTATGGGGATCCAGTTCTATATGCAGACCAGAGCCGTTGATCTCGAAGACATAACCTCCGTGTCCATCATCAGGACTCTGCTCCACATAGGTGTTGTACTGTGCATGTACCTCCTCGGCAGGATACTGGTCTCATCGAGGATCGCGTCGGCGAAGAAGCTTGACGAGTGGAAAGAGGCCGTCGGCGCAAATGACCGGGATACGGAGGACTTTCTGTCAAACATATCGCATGAGCTTCGCACTCCCATCAATGTGATAAGCGGCATGACAACGATCATGCAAAAGGAGAACGACAGCAAAGAGCTCGCGGCAGTGAAGGCTGCGGTGATGAGGCTTGCGTACCAGATAGACGATATCCAGGATTATACTGAGATAAAGCGCGGAGAGCTTGCGCTCGAAGAGGAGAACTACACCTGTATCTCGCTCATCAACGACGTGGTGGCAAATTACAAGGCGATGGAGAACAAGAAGGGACTTGAGCTCGTCGTGGACATCGCCCCGGAGACGCCGACCATGCTCAGAGGCGACATAAAGAAGCTGCACAAACTGTTCAGGCACCTCCTTGACAACGCCATCAAATTCACCGGACGCGGAGGCATATATATAAAAGTGTTTTCCGTGCCGCAGGAATACGGTATCAACCTGACCATAGAGGTGACGGATACCGGAGCGGGGATGGACAGGGCACAGATCTCCCGTCTGTCAAAGGGCATGTACCAGGCTGACAAGAAGAGGAACAGAAGCACGGGAGGCATCGGCATAGGCTTGCCCATAGTCTACGGGTTTGTTCACAAGATGGGCGGCTTTGTGAGGATAAACAGCGCAAAGAGGAAGGGGACGACGGTGAGGCTCACCATCCCGCAGGCAGTTGTCGACAAGGCTCCGTGTCTGTCCGTGAACGACGCTTCCTATGACGGTATCGTCTTCTACACTAAGCCTGAGAAATACAAGACTCCCGAAGTCAGGGAGTTCTACAGGGATATGGCGACCGGCCTCGCATCGGGCCTGAGGGCAAGGCTGTATTCCGCAAGCGAAAAGAGAGAACTTGAGCGTCTCCTTGACGATCTCCGTGTATCGCATATATTCACCGGACAGGAAGAATACGAGGCGGACAGGGACTATCTTGAAGGCCTCACAAATGAGGGATACAAGGTCATCGTGACCGCGGGCGAAGGGTTTGAAACGGTGCGCGGGAGCGGTGTGCTCGTGATCCCCAAGCCTCTGTACGGATTCCCTGTCGTCCGGATCATGAACGGGGAAGAGGACGGGTTCTCGGGTGAGGCGACGGGAAAGGTGAGGTTCACCGGAGTCAGCGCCCTCATAGTGGATGATGAACCCATGAACCTTGTGGTGGCCTCCGGGCTGCTTAAAGAGTACAGGATGTATGCGGACACGGCAGAGAGCGGCAGGGAGGCTATCGAGAAGTTCTCACGCGGCGAATATGATGTCATCTTCATGGACCACATGATGCCCGGAATGGACGGCGTGGAGGCCATGAAACACATCAGGGAGATCGCCGAAGAGAGCAGGAGACATCCTGCGATCATAGCTCTCACCGCCAACGCTTTGAGCGGAGCACGTGAGATGTTCATGAAGGAAGGCTTTGACGGGTTCATCGCAAAACCGATCGATATCGGTGAATTCGAAAGAGTTATGAAGCATGTCCTTCCGGATGATATGATCAAGTACAGTTAGATCGCTGTGTCGCCCGATACGACAGGTGCGTGACTTATACAGGAGGTGCCGGGTTTGAAGCCGAAAAGAAAACTCAAGGAAGCGTTCAACCAATACCTTTATGACTCATCGATCGATCTGAAAGACAGGTCCTTCGTGCTGTTTTCAGCGTCCGTGCTCATGGCGCTGTACATCGCGATACCATGCGGCCTCATAATGGGTGAACCGCTGTACGCCACGATCTCGACCGCGGCCGGAGCGGTCGTCTTCTCGATCTACGTCTTTTTCGCATACCGGAGGAGGAAGATCAAACAGGCCAGGATAGTGATCTCAGTATTCCTCGTGTTTTTTTTCCTGCCTGCGATGTTCTTTACGAACGGCGGAGTGTTCTCGGGCGCGCCCATCTGGATGCTGCTTGGCAGCTTCTATATGATACTTATCCTGGACGGGAAATTCAGGATCGTCATGAGTATACTGAATGCTCTCGTGCTTACCGCATGCTGGATACTGGGTTACATCTTCCCGGAGTATGTCGTGTCCTACGCCAGGGAAGGCGCTTTCTTCGATTCCCTCGCTGCCCTCTTCATAGTCATGTTCGTACTGGTCTCGCACGCTGTCTTCCAAACGAGACTGTACAAGCAGCAGAGCGAGCTGTCCGAGGAGAAGACGAGAGAAGTGGAAGAGATGAACAAGGCGCAGAGCAGATTCTTCTCCAGCATGAGCCATGAGATACGAACACCCATAAACACCGTGCTGGGCCTCAACGAGATCATACTCAGGCAGGAGGATATCTCCGAGGAGGTCAGAAAGGATTCGAAGAACATCCAGGGAGCGGGGAGGATGCTGCTCTCCCTGATAAACGATATACTCGACGTCAGCAAGATCGAGGCGGGAAAGATGGATATCGTTCCCGTGGATTACAACGTGTCTTCACTGCTCTCCGAGATTGTGAACATGATCTGGCTGAAGGCGGATGAGAAAGGCTTAAAGTTCAACGTGGACGTAGACCCGAACGTTCCCGAGGTCCTGTTCGGCGACGAGGTGAGGATCAAACAGATACTGATAAACCTCCTAAACAACGCGGTCAAGTACACGAAGGAAGGCTCGTTGAGCCTTCATCTCGAATGCGACATCAAAAATGAGGACGCAGTCCTCTTAAAGATCAGCGTGTCCGATACCGGAATGGGTATAAAACAGGAGGCGCTGCCGCATCTGTTCGATACGTTCAAGCGCGTGGACGAACAAAAAAACCGCTACATAGAAGGCACCGGACTCGGACTGTCCATAGTCAAGCAGCTTGTGGAGCTCATGGACGGATCGATCACGGTGAACAGCGTGTACGGAGAGGGCACAACATTTCTGGTTTCCTTAAACCAGGGGATCTCGTCCGAAAAGAAAGTCGGCGATATAAGCATAACGGGTGCAGGAAAAGAGGGGAAGACCGAGAAGTTCGAACACAGTTTTCATGCCCCGGACGCCCGGATACTGATCGTGGACGACAACGAGATGAATCTCTCGGTAGAAGAAAAACTGCTTTTGGGAACGGAGATGAAAGTCGATCTTTCGGTCTCCGGAGCGGACGCACTGGTCAAAACGCTGCAGAACCGGTATGATGTTATCTTCATGGATCATTTGATGCCTGAGATGGACGGGATCGAATGCTTTGAGAAGATCAGGTCGCAACAGGGCGGCCTCAACAGGAACGTTCCGATCATCGCGCTCACCGCAAATGCAGGCAGCGAGAACATCGAACTCTACAACAACACCGGATTTGACGGCTATCTCGTAAAACCCGTTTCCGGACTCCTGCTCGAGGAGATGCTCTTAAGGCATCTTCCCAAAGAGAAGGTTATCTCGAGCGGGGGCCATGAGATGACGGGCCAGACGATCAGCACTGCGGGAGCCTATGTCCGCAAGAGACCTGTGGCGATCGCGACAAGCTCCATGAGCGATCTGCCGACGGATGTCGTCAAGGAGCTCGGGATCGGCATCATACCGTACAAGGTCATCACGGACGAGGGCGTCTTCTTCGACAATTATGATATAGACTCGGAAGAGCTCGTAACATACATGGGAAATGAGATGAGGTTCACAACCTCTGAGCCGCCTACCGAGGAGGAGCTGATCAGGTTCTTTGCGGCTGAGCTGAAGAAAGCGCATCATCTGATCTACATCACACTCACCACCGGCAGCAGCAGGGAGTACGGACGTGCCCTCAAGGCTGCGAAGAGTTTTGAGAATGTCACGGTCTTTAACTCGGAGTGTCTGTCGAGCTCCACGGGCATGCTCGTTCTGGCAGCGGTGCGTATGGCTCAGCAAAACCAGACGCCGGACAGGATAGTGGCTGAACTTGAAGAGGCAAAAAAACTTGTCAGGTGCAGCTTCGTCATACAAAGCACGGACGTCATGGCAAGGCGTGAGAGGATCAGCCCGTTTGTAAACAGCGTTCTGAACACCCTGTGGCTGCGTCCTGTCCTCAGGATGAAGGACGACAAACTCGGAGTAGGGAAGTTCCTTTTCGGAAACAAGAAGCGGTGCTACGAGAAATACATAAAGAACGTTGCCTCTGCAGCTTCAGATACGGACAGTTCCCTTGCTTTTGTCACATACGCGGGCATGGCGGAGGAGGAACTGCTGTGGATAGAACAGGAACTCAGATCACTCACGAAGTTTGAGAAGATCATTTTCCAGAAGGCATCGGCGGGCATAACTTCAAACTGCGGGCCGGGAACCTTCGGAATACTCTATATGGCAAAAGGAAGCCACAACTACAACCTGGGAGGTTTCTTCGCGGGCGTGGATGACAAAGCGGAGGAACTCGAGGAAGAGGACAGCACTGTATCCGAAGCGGCAGCGGACGGGATAGAAGCTCCGAAACAGGAGACAGTTCCTGTCGACTACTCGGCAGTTCCTGAAACGGGAGAATGCGAATGGTACGAGAAAGTCCCGGGGATCGATTATGATGCGGCTGTAAGGAACAGCGGCTCAAAGGATGCTTTTTTGTCTGTCTTAAGGATCTTTTATGACTCTTACCCCGCGAAGTCGGAGGAGATAGAAAAGTACTACGACTTAGAAGACTGGGAAGATTACAAGATCAAGGTTCACGCCCTGAAGAGCAGCGCCCGTCTGGTGGGCGCCATAGAACTCGGAGCTGACGCGGAGCTCCAGGAAAAAGCGGGAGACGACAAGGACATAGAGTTCATAAGAGAGCATCACGACGGCATGATGGATGAGTACAAGGCCGTTAGAGACGTGCTGGAGCCGTGGTTTGGCGGTAAGAAAGAATTACCGGACATCCCTGCGGACATGCTGGAAGACGCATACGCGGGACTCTCGGAATTTGCCGAGGCGATGGATTATGAGCTGGCAAAGATGGTCATCGATTCCGTGGGGGAATACAAGCTTCCCGCGGAGGATGAGGACAGGTTCGAAAGACTTTCAAAAAAGCTCTCTATGCTTGACTGGGACGGTATCAGGGCGATACTTGGCGAGAACAAAGGACAGGAGGTTTGAACATGTTGAGAAACAGGCAGATCCTGATCACGGCTGCCGCAGACGGTTTTTTGATCAGGGGACTTCAGACAAAACTTAAAGGGGCGGATATAGCCTCCGAATTCTCTCCGTTGAAAACCAAAGAGCTCAGAGAAAAGGTTGCCGGTGCGGAACTCATCATAGTCTTTACCGATGAAGACTTAAGAGACCGGGCAGATGCCCTGATGTTCATAAACGACTATTGCGCGGAAAAGAATGCGCAGGTCGTCGTGGTCGGGACCAAGGACGAGTACGGCGCTCTCTGCAGCTATATTCCCACAGGCTCGGTCCTTGCGTTCTACACCAGACCTTTAAACATGGATGTTTTGGTCGACAGGGTCTCGGGTTACTTCGATGAGGAATCCGGAGAGGAGAGAAAAAAGAGTATACTTATAGTAGATGATGATGTCTCCTATATGAGCATGATCATGGACTGGCTGAAGGACAAGTACCGCATATCCATAGCGAATTCCGGCATGCAGGCCATCATGATGCTCGGAAAGAGCAAGGTCGACCTGATCCTGCTGGACTATGAGATGCCGGTCACGAGCGGTCCTCAGGTCCTCGAGATGATCAGGTCCAACCCGTCGACTGCGGATATCCCCGTCATGTTCCTCACGGGGAAGGGAGATAAAGAGAGCATCATGAAAGTGCTCGCATTCAAGCCCGAGGGCTATATGCTCAAAACGATACAGCGAGAGGAGCTCAAGGGGAATCTTGAGAAGTTTTTCAAGGGCCGGAAGGCATAGCGGCCCTCATGAAAATAAGCATAAAAAATCCACCGTCTCGTAGTTGACAGTGGGTCGGCGTTGTGGTACTATGAAAAATGCGCATTTATGTGGCAAGGCCATATTCATAGCTATTCTACCACACTTTTGCGAAAAAGAAAAGTCTTTTTGACAAATTTTTTTACAAATCCGCAGGGAACGCCTTTTTTTAGAAAAGGTTTGGTTTCTTGTGGCTTTTGTGCGAAAATTTGTCGCTGAAGGTGCTTTAAGAAACCCTTAGGTGCCTTCGCAAAATATCAACAAGGGGTGAAAACGTCAATGGAAAAGAACAGGATTCGTCCGGTCAAAGTTGGCTCAAAGTTCCGCATGAGCTACGCGAAACAGAAAGAAGTCTTGGAGATGCCCAACCTCATTGAAGTTCAGAAGGACTCGTACCAGTGGTTCCTGAAGGAAGGACTCAACGAGGTATTCAACGACATCTCACCGATCGAAGACTACAACGGTCATTTAAGCCTCGAATTTGTCGGCTTTCAGCTTGAATCCGAAACAAAGTACACCATCGAGGAATGCAAAGAGCGAGATGCAACATATGCAGCCCCCCTTAAAGTAAGAGTCAGACTGCACAACAAGGAAGACGAGAACGTGATCAAGGATTACTACGACGTCTTCATGGGCGAGCTTCCCCTCATGACTGAGACAGGCACCTTCGTCATAAACGGAGCTGAGCGTGTCATCGTCAGTCAGCTCGTGCGTTCACCCGGCATATACTACGGGATCACACACGACAAGCTCGGAAAGAAGCTGTTCTCCTGTACCGTTATCCCCAACAGAGGAGCATGGCTTGAGTATGAGACAGATTCCAACGACGTTTTCTATGTCAGAGTAGACAGAAACCGCAAGGTTCCGATCACGGTGTTCATCCGTGCCCTTGGGATCGGAACGGCGGAGCAGATAAAAGAGCTGTTCGGCGAAGAGCCGAAGATCCTTGCATCGTTCCTGAAGGACCCCTCGGAGGAAGACAGCTACGAGGCAGGTATCAAGGAGCTGTACAAGAAGCTCCGTCCCGGCGAGCCCGTGTCGGTTGAGAGCGCGGAAACTCTCCTTCACGGCATGTTCTTCGATTCAAGAAGATACGATCTCGCCAAGGTCGGAAGATATAAGTTCAACAAGAAGCTTCAATTTGTAAACAGAGTAGTAGGAGCCACTCTCGCAGAGGACGTTGTAGACATGTCCACAGGTGAGATCATAGCCGAAAAAGGCACCGTGATCGACGAGGAGCTTGCGCGCAGGATCCAGAACACCGGCGTGGCTTCGATCACAGTCCACACCGAGGAGAGGGACGTCAAGGTCCTTTCGAACCTCATGGTAGACCTCGGCGAGTGGGTAAGCTTTGCCAAGACGAAGGAGGAGCAGGCGGCGCTCGGCATCACCGAGGACGTCT
>JAGDDC010000250.1 GCA_017958245.1 Lachnospiraceae bacterium | reverse complement strand
TCCTGATCGAGAACATCAGGGGCAAGCGCGACAACGAACCTTTCAGGATATCTGCCCACGTCAAGTGGAGACAGACCAACAGGATGAGAAGATAGAGTCTGCCACAGTCCGGCGGACTCTCTGTAAAATCATTTTACTATTTTACTAAAATTCATATCACAAAAGCACAAATGATGTCTTCAAAACCTCATCATTTCCGAACTGTTCTGTGCAACATCGACAAAAAACTCCCCTTCGCCCAATCGCGAATTGACAAAAGGATCATTCACTCCTATGCTTTAGGTGTAACGTTTTACAGAAGATATGGAGGAGGCTTTTATGAAAAGGACAAGAGTTTTACTGTCGATCATCATGGTGCTGGCACTTATGCTCAGCGCATGCTCAAAGACATCGGGAGACGGCACGGGCGACGGATCGGGCGATGTGACCGCTTCCAACAAGATCATCATTTTCCAGTCAAAGGTTGAGATATCAGACCAGCTCGAGGCTCTCGCAAAGGAATACCAGAAGGAGACAGGCGTTGAGGTCGAGGTTTGGGGAACGACCGGAGACGATTATTTCCAGCAGCTCAAGACAAAGCTTTCAAACAACCAGGGACCCACGCTCTTCTCGCTTGCTCCCGGATCCGAGTCGAGGCAGCTCTCGGCTTATCTTGAGGACTTGAAGGACCTTTCCTTTATAGACAAGATCGCGTCCGGCATGGCAGATACCGTTGACGGCAAGCTCGCAGGCATTCCCTACACGGTAGAGGGCTTCGGACTTGTTTACAACAAGTCTCTGATCGACGCTTCGAAGATCACCGACAACGCTTCGCTCATCGCCATGATGCAGGATATGCAGTCGAAGGGTATCACGGGAGTGGGCCTCTCGCAGGAGAGCTACTTCCTGATCGGACACATCCTGAACACTCCTTTCGCAGTTCAGGACAAGCCCGCAGAGTTCCTTGACAAGCTTTTGAAGGGCGAGGCAAAGATCGCCGACACGGATGCTTTCAAGCAGTTCGCAGAGGTTTATGACGCGATCAGGACTTATTCCTACAATCCGCTCGAAGTCAACTACGACAAGGAGTGCGGTGATTTTGCTACAGGCAAGACGGCTGCCATCCATCAGGGCAACTGGTGCTACGGAATGTTCGCTGATTACAACGTAGATTTTGAGATGGGCTTCATGCCTCTTCCCATCTGCGGCAACGACAAGCTCGCTGTCAGCGTTCCCGCTGCATGGTATGTGAATTCGCAGGCTTCCGACGCGGACAAGCTCGCAGGCAAGAACTTCCTCAACTGGCTCTACACCTCGGATACAGGCAAGC
Source organism: Lachnospiraceae bacterium (assembly GCA_017958245.1). Next base: position 7,993 of record JAGDDC010000250.1, on the reverse strand, counting down.
ACTACCTCATGGACGAGTTCGGCTTCATCCCCGTTGTTGACGGCATGGAGAACGCAAACCTCGATCCGCTCTCGAAGGAAGTTGCACGCTTCACCTCGGAAGGAAAGACAATGCCTTGGCCTATGAGCGACTGGCCGGCAGGTATCGTTGATGTTCATCTCGTTCCCGTTGCAGAGCAGTTCTTCACGACAGGCATGAGCACAGACGAACTCCTCACGGCTCTCGATCAGGCTTTCGAGAACGCGTCCAAATAAATAAAAAACCGGTCAAAAGGATTCGCAGAAAACCTCTCGGACCGGTTTGGAGAAGGGTTGGCGCCGGCAGCATTCGGGTCACTGGATGCTGCCGGCACAATAGATTTATGAGATATCAAGGCTTGCGCTAAGAGGAGGTATCATGAAAAAAAGCAGTAAGAGAGGAAACGTGATAAAGAACAGACTGTGGTATCTGCTCTTTACCGGGCCTCTTGTTTTTATATTTGCGACGGTAGTCCTGATCCCTTTCGTCATAGGTATCGTCTACTCGTTCTACAAGTGGGACGGGCTCGCCCTGAATCCCAAGGTCTTTGTGGGCTTTGAAAACTTCACGAAGATCTTCTCGGACAGCAGGTTCCTGTCCTCGGCGGGACACACCCTGCTCTTTACGATACTCGCAGTCATAGCCATAAACCTGCTGGGACTCATATTCGCGCTGATAGTTACCACGAAGCTCAAGACGCGAAACGTCCTTCGTACCATGCTGTTCATGCCCTACCTGATCTCGGGACTGATCCTGGGCTACATCTGGCAGTTCATCTTGGGCGACGCCTTCAAGGCTATCGGCGAGGCGACCGGCATGACCAAGGTCTTCTTTAACTGGCTGCTCGATCCTTCATTTGCGCTTGCGGCCATGGTTGTCGTGACCACGTGGCAGATGGCGGGTTATATCATGATCATCTACATCACCGGCATACAGGCGATCCCGGAGGACGTCATAGAGGCGGCTTCCGTCGACGGCGCGGGTTTCTGGAAGATGCTCTTTAAGATCAAGTTCCCGCTTCTCATGCCCTCGTTCACCATTTGCCTGTTCATGACGCTTTCCAACTGTTTCAAGATATTCGATACGAACTTCTCGCTGACCGGCGGCGGTCCCAACAACGCGACCGAGATGTTCGCGATGAACATCTACAACGAGATCTTCCAGCAGAACAATTACGGCTTCGGTCAGGCGAAGGCCATCATATTCTTTATCTGCGTGGCTGCGATCACGCTGGTACAGGTATCGATCACAACGAAGAGGGAGGTGGAGATGTAATGAAGCGTACGGGTAGGATCCTGCTCAATATCCTTGCCATCGTGCTTGGACTCATCCACCTGTTCCCGGTCTACATAGTGATCGTGAACTCGTTCAAGAACCGCGCGGAGCTGTACGAGAGCGCGCTCGCGCTCCCCAAGGAATTCACCTTCGAATACTATGGGAACGCCATGGAGAAGATGAACTTCCTGAACTCCTTCAAGAATTCGCTGATAGTGACGGTCGTTTCGATCGCCATCATAGTTGTGCTGTCGTCAATGACGGCGTGGATGCTGGTGAGGGTCAGGAACAAGCTCAGCAAGGTGCTGTTCATGGTCTTCATCGCGACTATGCTCATCCCCTTCCAGACCCTCATGATGCCCCTCATGCAGGAGCTCGGGTTCTTCCGCGATGCCCTCGGCATCCAGATGATGGACACGATAGGCGGTCTCATATACGCAAATGTGGGATTCGGGGCAAGTATGGCTGTCTTCCTCTACCACGGCTTTATAAAGTCAGTGCCCGTGTCGCTTGAGGAGGCCGCTACGATCGACGGCTGCAACAAGTTCAAGACCTTCTGGAGGATCGTGTTCCCCATCCTCAAGCCTACGACGATGACGGTCATCATACTCGACGTCATTTGGATATGGAACGACTACCTGCTTCCCTCGCTGATACTCTCCAGCAAGGCAAACAGGACGATCCCGCTCTCGACTGCGTCCTTCTTCGGGCAGTTTACGATCCAGTGGAACATGTCCATGGCGGGACTCACTCTCACGATCATCCCTGTCATCATCTTCTACCTGAGTGCCCAGAAGTACATAGTAAAGGGCGTGGCAGCAGGCGCAGTGAAGCAGTGACGGGATATGATCCGGCAGGATAAGGATGATCTTATGGATAGTTACGTATACACGGTACAGGCCCGCAGGAAGGAGGACGGAACCGTCGCTCTGCCGACACAGGCTGAACTCTTGCTGCGGGAGACTGTTTTCCACAACGCAAACGGATACCTCGGTGTCCGCAATTGCAACGAGGAAGGCGCGCCGGAAGGTTTTACGAGCATCCGCGGGACCTATATAAACGGGTTCTACGAGCTGATCGACATGAAACAGGCCGAGAAGCTCTGCGGGCTCACCGAGGACAAGCAGACCATGCTCAACGTCACGGATCTGCAGAGCATGCGCCTGAAGATCGACAACGAGGTCTTCAGCGTTGCGAGCGGGCAGGTGCTTGAGTCGACGAGGACGCTCGACATGAAAAAGGGCGTCTGCGAGAGGCTTGTCAAATGGCGTTCTCCCTCGGGCAGGGAGATCCTCATAAGGATCAGGAGGATGGCCTCATTTGCTAGGCTGTCGCTCTTCATGATCGATTATGAGGTGACGGCGCTGAATTTCTCCGGCAATGTTGTCTTTGAGTCGGGCATGAACACTGTGGTCTCAAACTTCAGTGACCCGGACGACCCGAGGGTCGCGGGCGAGAGCAGCAGGTACCTTTTCGACAAGGAGCTGACGCTGGGCGGGGACGGAACAGCATTTGCCGTTTCAAAGACCGGAAGATCGGGGCTCGAGATCTGCGCCGCGATGTCGCACAGGCTCTTTATGGACGGGAAGAGGCTGGAGGACAGGAGATACAAGAAGCCCGACCGCACGAGGACAGGCTTTTTGGAGACGATATCCCACGGGATAGAGAAGGGTGAGACCTTCCGTGTCGTCAAATACTGCATTTACAAGGATTCTGCTCATCATTTCGGGGACCTTGCGGGACTTGCGCGAGCGGATCTGACCGCTGCGGTCAACGCGGAGCCTGAGGTGCTCTATGGCGAGCAGGAGGCGTATCTGAAGGAGTTCTGGAGCTCGACCGAGCTCTCGATAGAGGGCGACGACGAGCTGACGCTCGCGCTGCACTACAACCAGTACCAGCTGCTCCAGTCGGTCGGCAAGGATGACCACTCGAACATAGCGGCAAAGGGCCTCAGCGGCGAGGGGTACGAGGGGCATTTCTTCTGGGATACGGAGATGTATCTCCAGCCCTTCTTTACACTCACGAACCCGGAGCTTTCAAAGAACCTGATAGCCTACCGCTACAGGACGCTGGAGTACGCGAAGGAGAACGCGAAGATCCTCGGCCACAAGAAGGGCGCGCTCTACCCCTGGAGGACCATCATGGGCAAGGAGTGCTCGGGGTACTTCCCCGCGGGGACGGCGCAGTACCACATAGACGGCGATATAGTCTACTCGATAGTGGCTTATTATCTTGCGACGAAGGACCTCGGGTTCATAGCGGACATGGGCGCGGAGATCGTGTTTGAGTGCGCCAGGCTCTGGATGGACGTCGGAAACTATGTAGACGGGAGCTTTCATATAAACTGCGTGACAGGACCCGACGAGTACACCTGCATGGTGAACAACAACTATTACACCAACGCTTCCGCGAAGTACAACCTGCATTTTGCGGTCGTCTTCTACTACCTCTTGAAGAACGCGGGGCTGCTCGATGGGCTCTCAGACAGGATAGGGCTTACGGAGCAGGAGATCGCGGAGTTTGAGAAGGCGGAGGGCGCCATGTACCTGCCCTACGACAAGGAGCTGCAGATCAACCCTCAGGATGATTCATTTCTCTCAAAGCCTGTGTGGGACATAGAGGGGACGCCAAAAGAGAACTTCCCGCTGCTCCTTCACTATCACCCGCTGTGCCTGTACAGGTACCAGGTGTGCAAGCAGGCGGATACGGTGCTGGCGCATTTTATCTTCGAGGACATGCAGAGCCTCGACGTTGTGAGGAACTCTTTCCTCTACTATGAGAAGATCACGACGCACGACTCCTCGCTGTCGACCTGCATCTTCAGCATAATGGCGGCAAAGCTCGGGTTTGTGGACAAGGCGTACGCATATCTCGGGGATTCCGCGAAGCTCGATCTCTTTGACACGCACCACAACACAAAGGACGGGATCCACACCGCAAACATGGGCGGGACCTATATGGCTGTGGTCTACGGTTTCGGCGGGCTGCGTCTCAAGGAGAACGGGATTTGCTTCAACCCCTGCATACCGGGTGGTTGGAAGAGCTACACCTTCACCGTGAGGTATCTCGGGAGCCTGATCAGAGTCACGGTCTCGGGAGAGCAGGCAGAAGGCGTGAAAGAGAGTGGGACGAGGACCCGCTTCGAGCTGGTGTCGGGCGACCCCGTGAGGATCGATGTCTACGGGAGGAAGTACAGGCTCGGAGAGGAAGGGCTTGAGGTTGTGGGAGAGTAGCTTTGGTAAGTGATCGCATGGCCTGCCTGTGCGCTCCCCAACAGTAAAGCGGTCACGCTGCGGCCAGCGCGGCAGGCGGGGTGAGGGCTTGTGCGTCCTGAAAGAAGGGAATTCGGAGGAGATCTGATGATTAAAGGGATCGTGTTTGACTTAGACGGGGTGATCTGTTCGACGGATGAGTATCATTTCCTTGCGTGGAAGAAGCTTGCCGACAGGCTCGGAGTGCCATTTGACAGGGAGAAGAACAAGAGGCTGCTCGGTATCAGCAGGATGGACAGCCTAAAGATCGTCCTCGAGGACTCCAAAGGGTACTCCGATGAGGAGATGAGGGCCTTTGCGGACGAGAAGAACAGGTATTACCGTGAGCTGCTGGGCAGGATGTCCCCCGCGGACCTTTCCGAGGAAGTGAAGGACACTCTCGACGAGCTGAGACGCAGGAAGATCAGGCTTGCGATCGGTTCCTCGAGCATGAACGCCAAATACATATTAAAGCAGATAGGCCTTGAGGGCTTCTTTGACGCTGTCTCCGACGGCACCAACATAAAACACTCGAAGCCCGATCCCGAGGTGTTCCTCTGCGCGGCAAGGTATCTGGGGCTCGATCCCCGGGACTGCATGGTCGTTGAGGACGCGAAGGCAGGCATCGAGGCCGCTGCTGCGGGAGGCTTCGAGAGCGCAGCTTTGGGGGAGGCCGTAAAATGCAAACTTGCAGACTTCAACCTTGACAGCTTCGCAGAACTGCTGGAGATCGTGTAGGAGATCCACACAGACATAAAATGCATCGGAAATGAGTTTTTTTCAATTTCCGATGCTTTTTTTTCTTCGAAGCAGGCAAATATGACATCGGAAATGAGGTTTTCTCAATTTCCGATGCTTTTTTGCCCTGGAGCAGTTTTATCCGGCGATGGAAACAACAATTCTCACCACTACATGTGAAGGATAATTGACGTGCGTCAAATACCCTGATATAATTATTACTGAGATTTTTACGTGCGTCAAATATTTATGTACATTTTGCATGGAAAGATGACCGAAAGACAGGGGGTGGTGCATTGCAAACCGAAGTGATCCTTGAGAAACAGGACCTCACATACCTGAAATGGTCCCATGTCAGGAGTTCCGGCGGGACTGCGGGGACGTTCTTAAAATCTAAGTCTGTATTGAACGGTGAAAAGAAGTATTATAAGCTGTCGAACTTCGATCCGATAAACGGCGTGACAGGTCACGAGTGCGTCAACGAGATCATAGTCGACCGGCTGCTGAACATCCTGGGCGTTGAGCATATTCATTACCAATTGATAAATGCTGCCATCGAGATCGAAGGGAGAACCTTTGAGACCTTCCTATGCTGCTCCGATGATTTCAAAAGGCGTGGCGAGAGCAAGACGGCGCTGGATAATTATTATGCCGCAAATGCGCTGAAGGACGAATCTCATTTTGATTTTTGCGTCAGACAGGGATGGAAGGACTACATCGAGAAGATGCTCGCCGTCGATCATTTGATCCTAAACAGAGACAGGCACGGGGCAAACATTGAAGTTCTGAGAAATCCGCGCGAACGCACCGTGCGTCTTGCACCGCTATTTGATCACGGCTTATCGCTGCTATACTCGTGCGTGAGCGAGTCTGATGCGGAACGATTCAATGTCATGGAGGACAGGCGGTGTCAGAACTTTATCGGGAGCAACTCAACACTTGATAACCTGAATCTGATAGGTAACAGAAAAGATGTTTTCCCCGGGAAACTTAAAGAGACCGACAAAGCGATCCTGTTTGAGAGCCTTGAAACGATCATCCCGGGAATCTTCATTGAAAAGATATGGGAAATGGTATACTCCAGATATGAAAGGTTGATCGCAAATGAAGAGTTTTGACATATTTGACAGATACTTAGGCCGTTCGCTCGGGACGCTCATCTGCTACGAGAACACCGGGACATATATCGTGGAATTGATGAATGATCTGGACGAATGGACGGCCCCGTTGCTCTTTGCAGGCTTCGTGTCGAGGGGCGTCTTCACGATCCCGAGGGACATCGCCCTTGCGTGGGTCCGTGAGAGACTGATACCTCCCGAGAGACAGAACATCAGCGCTATACTGGCGAACCATCATTTGAAAGAATATGACGAGATAAGGCTTCTTGAGATTTCACACGGCGAATGCGCCCAGGATGATCTGGTACTGAAAAAATGTGCATCTCTACCCGATTATGTTCGGGAAAGAATGGGGAGGAACCTGACGGAGTTCGTTGTCTGCGACGATCATGTTCTGACGATTTTTGCGGATGACATGATAAGGAACATCGATCGGGACACCGTTGCGAGACTGGCCGGTTACGAAAAACTTTGGTCCAAAAGCGAACTTCTTGAATCCGCACGTATCGGCGCGGGTGGATATTTCGTTACGTTCAATGATTCTATGGACATCACAGCAACGTCGCTTTATTCATCCGGAGTTTCAGTCCCTTTGAAACCGAGCGATCTCGCATGCCTTGTAAGGAAAAGCGTTGTAGACACTACTGAAGTCTGCGATCTGCTGGGATGCTCCCGTCAGAATATATCATATCTGGTTAAGAAAGAGCTTCTCACCCCGCTGCGCTCGGATGTGAAGGGAAGCCTCTATCTGAAGGGAGAAGTACAAAAATGCACATGGTAGGAAAGGAAAACAGTATGAAAGAATACATTCACACAGTCCAGTATTATGAGACCGACAAGATGGGGATCACGCATCACTCCAATTATGTGAGATGGATGGAGGAGGCCAGGGTGGTCTTCCTGAAGGAAATCGGATATCCCTTTGAGAAGCTCGAGGAGCTCGGGATCGTGTCGCCCACCTTGAGCGTATCGTGCGAATACAAGAAGACGACGACATTCACCGACAGGATAGCGATAGAGGTGACTGTCAGGGAGTACAGGGGCGTCAAGCTCTTCCTCTCTTATGAGATGAAGAACGAGGCGGGTGATGTCGTCTGCACGGCACAGTCATCACATGCGCTCCTGAACACAGAGGGCAGGCCCGTCAATGTGAAGAAGGAATTCCCGGACCTGCACAGAGTGCTTACGGAGATGGTGACACCGGCGTGAGACAAGGCTGAAGGCGCCGGCAATCAGGCGGCGATTGATGGAGGATAGGACCAAGCTAAAGGGTTACGATTAAGCAGAAGTCTGCCGATATACTGTAATAATATGTAAATCCACGAAAGGAGCCCCGACTATGAAGAAAACCACATTTGCGGCCCTCTTGTTCATCTTTATATCTGCTTTCATCTTCGCGGGAAAGTGTGTGACCGCATCGGCAGACGAGGCAAAGGCGGGCGGAAAGATAACCGGCATCAGCTATGATCCCTTCGAAGACCGGATCTGTGTGAAGACAGACCAGCCCGGCGCAACTGTATGGGCCGCTGTCATAAAAAAGGAAGAGGGAGTCTCTCTCGCAAAGAAGGCTTTCAAATCGTTCAAAGCAGGGGA
>JAGDDC010000249.1 GCA_017958245.1 Lachnospiraceae bacterium | reverse complement strand
CCTGCAGGACGTTCCGGAGCCGGAACTGTACCGTCAGATGTTTCCGTACGTCGAGGTGCCGATGGTAACATTCAAATACAGAAGAGTTCCTACCAACATACCCAGGGACATCTATATAACCGACACCACGTTCAGGGACGGGCAGCAGTCGAGATCGCCCTACAGCACCAGGCAGATGGTCGATATCTTCAAGATGCTACACCGCCTCGGAGGCAAGAACGGTATCAGAAGGCAGACCGAGTTTTTCGCGTATTCCAAGAAAGACGTCGATGCGATCGAGGAATGCATGTCACTTGGATACGAGTTCCCCGAGATCACGACTTGGATCCGCGCATCTGAGAAGGATTTCGATCTGGTCAAGCATCTTGGGATCAAAGAGACGGGCATCCTTGTAAGCTGCTCGGACTACCATATCTTCAAGAAGATGGGTCTCACAAGAAAGCAGGCCCTCGACAAATACCTCGGAGTCGTGAAAGAGTGTATGGATCACGGACTCAGGCCCAGATGCCACTTTGAGGATATAACCAGAGCCGATTTCTACGGCTTTGTCGTTCCTTTCGGCTGTGCTCTGCAGAAACTCGCAGAGGAGACGGGAGTTCCCGTGAAGATCAGGGCCTGCGATACCATGGGATACGGCATACCCTATTCGGGAGTTTCGCTTCCCCGAAGCGTTTCGGGTATCATTTACGGTCTGCAGCACTACTGTGGGATCGAGCCTGACTGCCTCGAGTGGCACGGACACAACGATTTCTACAAGGCGGTCATCAACGCGACCACGGCTTGGCTCCACGGCGCAGCAGCGGTCAACTGCTCGCTTCTGGGTATCGGCGAGCGCACGGGAAACATCCCGCTCGAGGCTATGGTCTTTGAGTACGCACAGCTGAAAGGGTCATTTAACGGCATGGACCCGACGGTCATCACGGAGATCGCAGATTATATCGTGAATGAAACAGATTCTGAGCTGCCTCCCATGACTCCCTTCGTGGGCAGCTGCTTCAACCTGACGCGCGCGGGGATACATGCGGACGGCCTCATGAAAGATGAGGAGATATACAACATCTTCAACACCGAGAAGATCCTAAACCGCCCGGCAGCAGTATCGATCAGCAGCAATTCGGGACTCGCGGGCATCGCATGTTTCTTAAACAACCATTTCAGGCTCACGGGTGACAAGGCATTTTCCAAGAAGGATCCTCTTGTACAGACCATCAAAGACTGGGTCGACAAGGAGTACGAGACCGGCAGGCAGACCGTGATCTCGGACGGAGAGATACTCAAGTTCCTGAAAGGCGAGAATCAATAGAAACTGTTCCGCGGCGGCGGCAACTGCCCCGCAGCGTAGGAAAAAGGCTTGATTTTGGGCGATCATGCTCGTATACTAAAATTTGGAGACAGGAGGAGATTATGAACGCACTACTTCTTGGCAAAGACTCAGGGTCGCTCAGGGCGAGGGTTTTCACTGCCCTCGAGAGCGCGATCATCAACGGGGAGTACAAGGAAGGCGATACCTTGAACGAGATCAAGCTCTCGCAGACACTGGGCGTGAGCAGGACTCCGGTCAGGGAAGCCCTGATGCAGCTTGAACTCGAAGGACTTGTCGAGGCCACCCAGAACAAGGGGGCGGTCGTGATCGGTATCTCCGAGAAGGATATCGAGGACATATACGCGATCAGGATCAGGATCGAGGGGTTTGCGACCGAACTCGCCACAAAAAACATCACAAAGGATGAGCTCATGGCGCTCGAGAAGATCGTGGAGCTCCAGGAGTTCTATCTCCTCAAGAGAGATACGGACCAGCTCTGGAGGCTCGACACGGATTTTCACAAGATCATTTACGACGCTTCACGCAACAGGTCGCTCAGGGCTATGCTCACGAGCTTCCACAACCATATCCAGAGAGGCCGCGGCATCACTCTGAAGGTTGAGGGGCGAGCAGAGAAGTCCGTGAAGGAGCACAAGGAGATACTTGAGGCGATGAAGGCCGGCGATCCGGAACTTGCCTCAAAGCTCACGACCGAGCACGTTATCAACGCCTCGCAGACCTTTGAGAGGACCGAGTCAGGGGATTTTTATGAAGAAGAGCATGATACTGCTGTGCGTGACGGGGCTGCTCCTGATAACGGTGGTGATCCTCTTCGCGCTGGGAAGTAGAGGTTCGGCAGCGAAGCAGGTACCGGGCGGGGACGCGCAAGGGACCGCTCCCGAGAGAAACATCGACACAGGGGACGCGCTTGAAGCCAAGCTCAACGTTATATACGAGTTTGATAAAGAAAACAAAAAGATCGGACATATGATCATAGAGGTCTTGAGCCCTAAGGGAGAGCGGCTGAGTTTCATCGCGCTCCCGAAGGACGCAAGATATTTTATGTCAGAGGCACTATATGAGGAGCTTTCGGCGGAACTCATAACCGTGCCTCAAATGATCACCTTCAGTGAGCTCTACGAATACTACGGGAAGAAGACCGCATTTGCGGCGGGGGCGAAGATCGTCGCGGAGATGTGCGGCGCCGCATCCGCGTACTACACGGTCGCGGACACCGAAGTGTTCTCAGAGCTTTT
>JAGDDC010000248.1 GCA_017958245.1 Lachnospiraceae bacterium | reverse complement strand
GTTGACAAGGCGCTCGAGGCAAAGGAGAACACCATGAGCGACGAGGGTATCGACGCTATCGGAGCGGGCGACCAGGGCATGATGTTCGGCTTCGCTTCAAATGAGACCCCCGAGTATATGCCATTTGCGATCTCACTCGCGCACAAGCTCACGAGGAAGCTCTCCGAAGTGAGAAAGAACAAGACGCTCGGCTACCTGCGCCCCGACGGCAAGTCACAGGTGACGGTGGAGTACGGCGAGGACGGGAAGCCCGACAAGATAAAGGCGGTCGTTATCTCGACCCAGCACGATCCTGACGTGACACAGGAGCAGATCCACGAGGACATAAGAAAGTACGTGATCGACCCTGTGCTGCCCTCGGGCATGACGGACGCCGACACGAAGTATTTCATAAACCCCACGGGGCGCTTTGTAATAGGCGGACCTCAGGGTGACTCGGGCCTCACGGGACGAAAGATCATAGTCGACACTTACGGCGGATACGCGCCTCACGGCGGCGGTGCTTTCTCCGGCAAGGACTGCACGAAGGTTGACCGCTCGGCTTCCTACGCCGCGAGATATGCAGCCAAGAACCTTGTTGCGGCAGGGCTTGCCGACAAATGCGAGATCCAGCTCTCATACGCGATCGGCGTCGCAAGGCCGACCTCGATCATGGTCAACACCTTCGGCACCGGAAAGAAGTCGAACTCGGAGCTTCGAAAGATCCTCGAGGAGAACTTTGATTTCAGACCGGCGGGCATCATAAAGATGCTTGACCTGCGCAGGCCGATATACAGACAGACCGCGGCGTACGGGCATTTCGGGCGCACGGACGTAGATCTTCCGTGGGAGCGCCTCGACAAGGTCGACGACCTGAAGAAGTACCTATAAGAAGTGGAGCGGCAGAGCCGCGACAAAACACAGCGACGGAGATTATATGGTTTTACCTGAGAACGTACATTTTATAATAGATGTTTTGAGATCGGCGGGAAATGACGCGTACGCAGTCGGAGGCTGCGTACGCGATTCTCTTCTCGGAAGGACGCCCGAAGACTGGGATATAACAACGTCCGCCTCCCCGGACGAGGTCAAGGTCCTCTTTAAAAGGACCGTCGACACGGGGATCGAGCACGGCACAGTGACCGTGATGATCGACAAGACGGGGTATGAGGTCACGACCTACAGGGTCGACGGCAAGTACAAGGACGGCAGGCATCCCGAGTCTGTGACGTTCACGAGGTCGCTTGAGGAGGACTTAAAGAGAAGGGATTTCACGATCAACGCCATGGCTTTCAACGAGAACGACGGCATCGTGGATCTCTTTGACGGAAGAAAGGATCTCGAGGCGCGACTCGTGAGATGCGTGGGAGATCCGAGACAGCGCTTCGGCGAGGACGCGCTGAGGATACTGAGGGCAGTGAGGTTCTCCGCACAGCTTGGCTTTGAGATCGAGGAGGAGACCGCAAAGGCCATGGGAGAGCTCGCCGGGACTCTCGAAAAGATCAGCGCGGAGAGGATCAGGACCGAGCTTGACAAGCTCCTTGCAAGCGACCACCCTGAGAAGCTCATGAAGGCCTACGAGCTGGGCATCACGAAGGTGATACTCCCCGAGTTCGACGAGATGATGAAGGTGACTCCCACGGGGAAGCACCACATCTATCCCGTGGGCGAGCACGCCATCGAAGCGGTAAAGAAGATATCTCCGCAGCCCGATCTTCTGAGGTGGACCATGTTGCTCCATGATGTGGGGAAGCCCGGCACACAGACGACGGGTGAGGACGGCGAGTCTGCATACCACGGGCACGGCGAGGCAGGAGCAGAGATCGCGGACAGGATACTGAAGAGGCTCAAGTTTGACAACCACAG